>JAIYDT010000191.1 GCA_027487355.1 Verrucomicrobiaceae bacterium | reverse complement strand
GCGATCCATGCCAGACCTGCAATGGCCTTCTTACCGCCGCCCATGGCTTCACCGTAGCTGCTCCAGCGGTAGTCGCCTGGGTCTTGCACGATCCCGGCTCTAACAGGATTCAGGTCGATGTAAGCGGCCATCGTTTTCAAGGCATCACCCTCCCCAGCCACCAACACCGAGCGGAAACGGTCCTCCCACAGCGTGCCCTTGCGCTTCCGCTTGCGGCTGCGGTTGTACCACTGGGTGAAGCGCTGCTTCACCACCTGCATGTAGCTGGAAACATCCCACATCCGGGCAAAGTAGCGCTCGCGCAACGCCTCAGCGGCCTCGGCCATGCCGTTTTTCCGGAAGTGCTTCAGCTCCTCGCGCAGTCCACGCCCCGCCACGGATCCCAGAGCGGCGGAAACCTTTACGACAAGGGCGTCATCGCTCGGAAGATCTTCCTGAGCAGGCCGCTTCGGCACCTCCAACAGCAGATGAAAGTGGTTGGTCATGATGCAGTAGGAAACGATGCGGACGCCATAGAAGGCCTCATAAATCCGCATGATCCGGATGAACTCCTCCTTTTCGTCAGTCTTCAGCACCATCCGCCGATCCACCACCCGGCTGACGCAATGGAAATACTCGGGACCCTGGGATAGCCCCTTGAAGCGGCGCGAGGTGCGATTCATGGCAGAAGAAGAGCGTGGAAGCGGCTGTGGATCAATTACTTTCTTAATAGTTTGTCAGAGCATTGATTGTAGTCAGAGCATTGATTGTAGAGAAATTGTAGCATCAGCATCAGCTCGTGAGAACGCCTTGCTCCGTGGTCCTTTCGGACTCAAGCTCCTCGCCATGAAGCACCGTCTGATGTTGATCCTCCTGCCAATCGTGGCCCTGGTGATGGGCGGCATTTGGTTTCTAAATGGCAGTGGCCATGGTGAACTCGGTCAGGCGGCGCTGGAGCACACGAAAGAGATCCTCGCGATCGGGCCACGCCCGCCAGGATCGAAGTCACTGGAGCAGGTGCGGGGAGTGGTAAAGGCCAGGCTTGAGTCGGCCGGATGGGTGCTGGTGGAGGAGGAGTTCGAACGGGAGACTCCTATTGGGAAAATCAAGTTCGTGAACCTGCGGGCCCGCTATCCCGCAGGGGAGGGCGATCCGTGGAAGCAACCGATCGAGGGCCTGCTCTGTGCCCACATCGACTCGAAGTATTTCAAGGATGAGGTTTTCCTCGGGGCCGACGATTCCGCCTCGGCCTGCGGGGCCATCATCGAGATCGGGCGGGTGCTGGCGAGGGACAAACCGGATCAGGCAAAGAAGCTGGAGTTGGTGTTCTTCGATGGTGAAGAGGCCTATGTGGATTTCACCACCCTTGATGGCCTTTACGGCAGCCGCCATTATGTCTCGAACTGGCGGAACAGCCCAACCAAACCGCGCTTCGGGATCCTGCTGGACATGATCGGTCACAAGAACCTGAAGATCGCAATGCCGGCAGACTCACAAGTGGAGCTGAAGGACCACGTCCTGTCAGCTGCAGCCGAGGAAAAGGCGGAGGAGCACTTCAAGATGTTTCCCGGACCGATCACCGACGATCACGTGCCATTGAACCAAGTTGGGATCCCAACCATCGACATCATCGGCGATTTCCAACAGACCAGCTGGTGGCACCACCAGAACGGAGGAAAGGACGATCTGGCGATCCTGTCCGCCGAGTCGCTCGACATTTCGATTCGGGTGACGCTGCGGACCTTGGATCGGCTGTTAGGGAAGAAGTAGGAGCGGGTTGAAAAAACCGCGCTCCCATTCTCACTCGTGATCCGAGAGATAACGCTCGGCTTCGAGGGCGGCGGCACAGCCTTGACCGGCGGCGGTGATCGCCTGGCGGTAGTAGTGGTCGGCCACGTCGCCAGCGGCGAAAAGTCCGGGAGTCTTGGTGGCGGTGCGGCCCGGATTCTGAAGGATGTAGCCGTTCTCATCCTTGTCGACGAGATCTCCCAGGAAGGCGCTGTTTGGCACGTGGCCGATGGCGACGAAAACGCACTTCACCTCAAGCTCGCTCTCCTCCCCGGTGACGAGGTTCTTCAGTTTCGCAGCGCGCATTTCCCCGGCATCATCGGTGAGATACTCAGCGACGGTGGAATTCCAAACTGGCTCGATCTTGGGATTCGCGAGGGCGCGATCGGCCATGATCTTGGAGGCGCGGAGTTCATCGCGGCGATGGATCAGATAGACCTTGCTGGCGAAGCGGGTGAGGAACGAGGCCTCCTCGCAGGCGCTGTCGCCGCCGCCGATCACAGCGACCGGGACATCTCGGTAGAAGGCACCATCGCAGGTGGCACAGGAAGTCAGGCCGTGGCCGATGAGTTCCTTTTCGTTCGGGAGCCCGAGGTGGCGCGGGGCGGCTCCTGTGGCGACGATGAGAGTCTTGGTCTCGTAGGTTTCCGAACCACAGTTGAGCTTGAACGAGCCATCGGCCTGATGCTCGATCGACTCGACCGAGGCCCATGCGACGCGGGTTCCGAATTTTTCCGCCTGCTGCTGCATGTTCATCATCAGCTCGGGCCCCATGATGCCACCGGGAAAGCCGGGGAAATTCTCGACCTCGGTGGTGGTGGTGAGCTGGCCGCCGGGCTGGGTGCCGGTGAGGAGCAGCGGGGTGAGATTGGCGCGGGCGGTGTAGATGGCAGCGGTGTAGCCGGCGCAGCCTGCACCGATGATGATGACGTGTTCCATGAGCGTGAGAGAAAGAAGCTGGCGGATTATTCGTTCGGGATGTATCCCGCGACAAGGGGGAAGTTCCAGGAGGCTGGAATGGCTGGGATGGTAACAATTCCACCAAACACCCAAAGGGGAAAAGCCCGCGTGATTCGGGCTTGGGACTCTGAAGCCTTTTCGATTCCATGAAGCCGAACCCCGATCTTCCCTGGGAGTCCAGCCTCATCCTTGCATGAAAAAAGCCACCGAGTCCTTCTTCGAGCCGATCGCCTGGGCCTGGCTGTTCAAGCTGATCTACGGCTTTGGCGACGCTATTTCGCCGACAGGCCTGCCGAAGGTGCATCTCCGGTATCGGAAAGGCCGCTGCCACCTTCTTTTCGGAGTCTTGCCGACGTGGGTGAACAGCGGGGTGGCGGACCTGTTGGAGGAGCACGGAATTTTAAAAGCCGTCATCAAGCTCCGCAAGGACGGGCGATTTGATTTTTCCCGAAGCGTTCCAGAAGAGCTGAAACAGCGATTGAGGAACTTGATTCTGAACCGATGAAGAGAATAAACCACAAAGAACGCAGAGAGCACAAAGATCAGACAATGGTCGTCTTCTTTTGTTCTTCGTTTCGAATTTAGGATTTAGAATTTAGAATTTAGTGCTTTCTCCCCCTCCTCATTCGATCCCACGGGCGGCCTTTTGCTGCTTGATCCAGGATTGATCGGCGTCGCTGAGTTTCGACTCCTGGGTGCGGGAGCGGAGGCCATCGGGCTCGACGAAGTAGAGCTGGCCTTTGGAGTAGTTGACGAGCTTGGCGAAGACCTTGTTGCCCTTGCGATCCTGCCAGTCGCGATAGCCCTTCTTCATCAGTCCGGCGCGCCATTCGGAGTTGGATCGTTCGGCGATCGCCTGTCCCTGCCTGAAGAGCCCCCACGTGTAGTTGGCCTGTCCGCTGTGGTAGCCCTTGTAGGTGGCCACGACATCGCCGGAGGAGGAAAGGACAAGGAACGTGGGATGGCCGAGGACCTTGTAGCGCTTCTTGAGTTGGGCCACATAGTCCTTGAGGCGGATCTCTTTGTCCATCGCCTCGCCGATGCTCAGATCGGAGTCCTTTTGCCGCACGAAGGAATCGACCTTGAGGCGGACGAACTTCTGGCTGGCCCAATCGTTGAAGGCCTGATCGGAGAAAAGTTCAGCGGAAATGCCCTTGCAGCCTGGACTGTTCTTGGAGTCGCTGAACCAGATCAGCAGCGGCTTGTTCTCGCGGGAGGAGCGCTGACGGGCGAGAGTCTCACTTTCCTCCCAAGGGCCCTTCTTGGGAGCGCTGAGAAGCGGGGCGAGTTCCTGGATGCCACCATCTGGATCGTCGGGATTGGTCCAGACGATCTCGCTTTCTGGGGTGATCTGCAGCGGCTGGCTGAGAGTCACGTTTCCGCCTGCACGGACCGGTGTGCCGGCATCCGCGCCTCTTAGGGGGGCCGGGATGCCGGAGGGGCCGAATGGGGAGTCTTGCTTCTTATCGGGCTTCGATTTCACCAGTCCCGTGAGCCGGGCGCAGGAGGAGGCGAGCAGCGCTCCAAGAACGAGGATGGAAAGGAAGCGGAAATGCATGAATCGAACGATGACCGCCCGAAGGTCCATCGCCAAGTTCCAAGGAGCCGAAGGCGCTGGATTTCCGGCAGGGCGTTATCGGCTTGTCGCTAATCGGGACGGGCCTTTTAGTGCCGGTGTGATGTCGAGTCGCTTCCGGACCTTGCTCCTACTATTCCTGCTGACCTTGGGTTTGGCTTCCACGGCCCCGGCATCGTCGGAAGTGAAACGGCCCGAGTTCATCGTCAAAGCGGCGGACTTTCCCCGGATCGAAGCGGAACGAGGGATTTCCGGCGTGTGGGAAAAGATCCGTTTCCGGGCGGGTGAATCGCCGTTCCTGCCGGTGGCGAGTGTCATTTTCATCCTGGCGATCCTCCACACCTTCCTGGCCGTGCCGATCACGAAGCAAGCCCATCGGGTGCAGCACGATCATGATGAGAGAATCCGACATGAGGCGGAACAGGCCCATGAGCGACCGGAGGAGCTCAAGATGGTGTCGTTCAAGGCCACGCTGCTCCATTTCCTGGGTGAGGTGGAGGCGGTGTTCGGCATCTGGGCGCTGGTGCTGCTGGTGACGATGTCCTGTTTCTTCGGAGTGGATTCCATGCGGTCCTACATTTC
>JAIYDT010000042.1 GCA_027487355.1 Verrucomicrobiaceae bacterium | reverse complement strand
GACTTCGCCAGCGGAAACTACGACATCGGCTGGGTCGCCCGCTTCCTCGAAGAGCGGAAGATCTGATGCCGTGGCTGGAGCGTCCCGCTCCAGTCCGTCTCTGGAGCATCCTGCTCCCAGTCTTCTTCCTCTCGACGCCCCGACACCTTGGACGATTCCTCCCGCCTCTACTGCCTCCTCGATCTCGGCTACACCCGTCCCGAGGACGCGGAAACCGTCACCGCCGCCCTGCTTTCCGGCGGGGCCGACATCCTCCAGCTCCGCGCAAAGGGCCAGCCTCTGGATCTGATCGCCTCCATCGCCCGCCGCCTCATCCCACTTTGCCGGGCCGCAGGCGTGCCCTTCATCCTGAACGATTTCCCGGCCCTCGCAGGTGAACTGGATGCCGATGGAGTCCACATCGGCCAGGACGACGACTCCCTGGAAAACGCCCAAGCCCTCTTCAATTCCTCTTCAAAATCCGCAATCCGCGATCCGCAATCCCCAATTCTTTTCGGCCGCTCAACGCATTCCCTCGCCCAGGCCGAGGCCGCCCTCGCGGAAGGCTTCGATTACATCGGCTTCGGACCGCTCTTTCCCACTCCCACCAAGGCCGGTCGTCCCGGCATCGGCCTCGACGAAATCGCCGAAATGGAGCGCCGCGTCGGATCAAAAATCCCAGCCTTCTGCATCGGTGGCATCAAGCGCTCCAACCTCCCAGAAGTCCTCGCCGCCGGAGCCCGCCGCGTCGTCATCGTCAGTGATATTCTTGGGGCCGACGATATCGAAAATGCGGCCCGCTCGGCGAGAAGCGCCATAATTGCGGATTGCGGATTGCGGATTGAAGAATCGGCTCAGTGCTGCCGCAAGAGATTCTAGAGCGCACCCTGGTTTTCGCGCTTCGAATCTTCGAGGTCGTGGATGCGCTGCCCGCCACAGAGAAAGGAAGAAACGTGTCGAGCCAGATCTGCAGGGCTGGGACATCTGTCGCTGCGAATTACCGGGCAGCCTGCCGTGCCAAGAGCCGCAACGACTTCATCTAAAAGCTTGGCATCGTCGAAGAAGAGGCTGATGAAGTGATTTTCTGGCTGGAGCTGATCATCCGCGCTCAAATCCTTCCCGAACCGCGTCTCAAGCCCCTTCTTCTTCAAGAAGCCAACGAGATTCTCTCCATCATCGTAGCCTCCATCCGAACCGCCAAAAGAAACCGCGAGTAAGAATCCCCGATTTGTTCTCTCCTCCAATCCGCAATCCCCAATTCTTCCATGTCTTCCCAATCCGCAATCCACAATCCACAATCCGCAATTCTAGTGGTTGGCACCATCGCCATCGACCACGTGAAAACCCCACAGGCTGAAGCCGAAAACCTCCTTGGAGGCTCCGCTTCCTACGCCGCTCTTGCCGCGTCCTACTCCGGCTGCCCGGTCCACCTCGTCGGCATCATCGGCCACGACTTTCCACCCCAGCACCTGGAAATGCTCCAGCGCCACGGCGTCACCGTCGATGGCATCGAACGCTCCGAAGGCGCCTCATTCTCATGGTCCGGCGAATACCACGAGAACATGAACGACCGCACGACCCATCAAGTCTCGGTCAATATCCTGCAGGACTGGCAGGTGAACATCCCCGACGCCCTTCGCGCCAGCCCCATCGTCGTTCTCGCCAACATGGCTCCGGAAAACCAGATGCAGGCCATCGAACAATGCGAAGCCGCTCTCTCGTCCAATTCGCAATCGGAAATTCTTCCCCCCTTCTTCATTGCCGACACGATGGACATCTGGATCCACATCGCCAACGAGCGTCTCCACGATGTCCTCAAGCGCGTGGACCTCTTCGTCATCAACGAAGGCGAGGCCCGCGAGTTCGCCGGCACCTCCAACCTCATCCTCGCCGGCCAGCGGCTGCTTGAGAAAGGCCCCCGGAATGTCGTCATCAAGCTCGGTGAATTCGGAGCCATGCTTTTCTCCTCGCCCTCGGAAGGCCCCTGGACCCTCAGCGAGACCACCTTTTTCCGCTGCGCCGCATTCCCTCTCACTGAAGTCGCGGACCCCACTGGCGCGGGCGATTCCTTCCTAGGTGCCCTGGCTGGCCACCTTGCCGCCACCGGCAAGCCCAGCTTCGATTTCGCGGATCTGCGCGGAGCCATCGTGCAGGGGGCCGTCGTCGCTTCCTTCACCTGCGAGGCCTTTTCCACTCGCCGGATCGAGGGCCTCACGCCCCCCGAGATTGGCGAGCGTTTGGAAAATTTTAAACGACTAACCCATTGGTAATGAATGGGAAGGAAATCCTACCAGTTGATGAGGGATTCAAGTTACTCAAAAAACTCGATCACAGTGCAAAATTTCCTTGCGCTTTCTTCCTCAGGGCTGTTTTCTACCCGTGAAACCTAGCGATTCGCGTGCAAGCGTGCGTGACGAACACGTCACGGTGCACCAACTGAAAAAACATCGACATCCCTCCGAAATAACCCCAAAACAACCCCGTCATGAAACCAATCTACACCTACGCTCTGCTCGCTGCCCTCGCCGCAGTCGGCCCAGCCCT
>JAIYDT010000201.1 GCA_027487355.1 Verrucomicrobiaceae bacterium | reverse complement strand
GTGACCCGCCAGTCGGAGCCTTCGGTTTCATCGACGATGCCCCTGAACTCCACCTGCACCTCGCCGCCGGTGGTTTCCAGATCGATGAGGTTCACGCCGAACTGCCTTGGCGCATGCGAGAAGATGGGTCGCCAGGAACCTTCGAGGTCCGGCACGGCTTGCAGGATCACGCGGTGAGATGGGATGCCTTCGTTGTAGCGGACATAATCGCGCATGTCCTTGGTGTGATAGAACTGGTTCTGGAAATCCCAAGCCACCATCCGGGCGGCGAGTTCACCGATCACATCGCCGAAGCCTTCGACGCCATTTTTCCAGACACCCTTCTCGGTGCCGGTGCGCATGATCGTTTGAAAGGGATCCTCCAGCGCGGCCTCGTTCGGGTCGCGCTTGCAGGCAGTCCATATCTCATAAGGATAAGCGAAACCGAAGGCCGGATTCTCCGCAAGCACCTGGAGAAAGGGCCACGAGCCGTAGTTGTGGCGCGACGAGTTCAGCTCGTAGTGGGCTCGTCCGGCGTAGTGCGCCAGCACCGGCGGATAGGCGGGCATGAACTGGTGCGTGCTCCAGTTGGCATGGCATTCCCAGAACCAGCCGACGAAGGGCGAGTCGCGATAGCCCTTCGAGAAAAACTGCACCGAGTGGGTGAACTCGTGCACCACCACGCTGCTCCCCTTGCCCAGCGCGGCGGGATGCATCAGCACGCTGTCGCCCCCGAAGGCGAATCCATCGGGATGCTGCTTCAAGCCGGTGCCGGTGATGTAAACATTGATCTTCTTCGGGTCGGTCTCGGTGGCCATCGGCATCGGAGCGCCGGCGACTGTTAGATGATCCCAGACCTTTTCAAACCACCGCTGCTGGTCCGGAATGAAGCCCTGGTCCTCGATCGCGAGCTTGCCCGAACCCTTGCGATCCTTGCCGACGTAGAAGGTGAAATGCGGTGACTCGGAGAACGACACCTTGGCACCATCACGCTTCGGCTCGTAGATCGAATGATCCGCTTGATAGGTTGGTCCCTTCTCGGGAGTGAAACGAGCGACCCGTTCGGCCTCCAGTTTTTCCGCCAGCGCCCGTTCTTCGGCCGTGAGGCATTTCGCCGGATAGGCACGGAGGCGGAAGTCGTCGCGCACCACGATGAGGGCGGCTTCGGAAAAGGGATTGTCCTCGCAGCGCAGTTCGAGAAAGGCTCCCTTCACCTCCTTCGGCCAGTCCTGCATCGGCTCGGGAAAGCCGGTGAATCGCCAAACCCGCATGTCCTTTCCGACGGCGAGACGTTTCCCCTGTCCCAGCCGCAGTTGTTCGGTTTTCAGCACCGAGACCTGGGCGACCGCAGGAAGAAACGAAAGGGCGAAGGCTAGGAGAGTTGCATGCTTCATGGCGAGTGCCGAATCCTAACCCCATCCCCATCCGTGGCAACCCAGGAGAACCAAAGCATGTCCGGGCTGCCCATGGTCGATCAGGCGAGGATCGGCGCACTGATCGGCTCCGCCAGCTTGTTGATCCGTCCGGTGTCGAGCCGGTAGATCCAGCTGTGGATATGGATCTCCTGGCCGCGGTTCCAGGCATCCTCGATGATCGTCGTGCGGGCGACATGTCTGGCCTGAACACACACATTCATTTCACAGAGCCGGTCCACCGCAGCCTCATGGTCGAGTGCGCTGAGTTCATCGCGATTCATGCGCGCCACGGTCCGGATCCCTGCCAGCCAGTTGTCGATCAGCCCGTGGCGGACGTTCTCCAGCGCTGACCGCACGCCGCCGCAGCCGTAGTGGCCGCAGACGATGATGTGCTTCACCTTGAGGACATCGACCGCATACTGCAGGACCGCCAGCACGTTGAAATCCGTCTCGGCGACCACGTTGGCGACGTTCCGGTGGACGAAAACCTCGCCCGGGGCCAGGCCGGTGATCTGGTTCGCAGGAACCCGGCTGTCCGAGCAACCGATCCAGCAGTACTGAGGGCTCTGCTGCATGGCCAGTCGCGCGAAGAACCCTGAATCAGAGCCGACCATGGCTTCCGCCCAGTCGCGGTTCGAGTCGAGGAGGTGTTGGAGTGGTGGCATCGGCTTCTTCCTGAATCCTTATTTCGGGATTCCACCGGCGCGGGGCAAGGTACAAGTTTGAGGCGTGATCCGACCGCTCCTGATCCTGGCCCTTTCCATCGGCGGTGCTTTGGCTGCACCCAAGAAGGTCGCGGTGTTCGTGGCACTTTGCGACAACGCCAGCCAGGGGATCATCCCGGTGCCTGCAAAGATCGGCGATGGCAACAAGCCGGAGGACAATCTCTACTGGGGCTGCACCGAGGGCCTGCCCACTTGCCTGAAGGCGAGCAAGTCCTGGAAGCTGTTCAAAAAGGAAGTCCCGACCGACACCCGGATCCTCGCACGCTGCATTTTCACCGACACCGCAGGAACCGTTGAACTCACCATTGAAGGCTGGCGCGGCAGCGAAATCGGGGCCTGCCTGACAACATTCGAAACCGCCCTGGTTTCCGGAAACCACGACCTCTGCGCCTACATCGGTCACAATGTCCTGATGGATCGGCAGATCGAGCCCCTCGGCAAGAAAGCCGCCAAGCCGGTCGATGCCATCGTGCTTTGCTGTCAAAGTTCCGCCTATTTCCACAAGCGCCTCCTCGACCTCGGAGCACGGCCCGTCCTCCTCACCTCCCAGCTCATGTATCCCGGCGGTTTCCTGCTGCGCGATACCCTTCCCCTCTGGGCCAAGGGGAAATCCACCGCCGACCTCCGCGCCGCCGCCGGGGCCTCTTACGCCCGCAACCAGAACATCAGCACCAAGGCCGGAACCGGGGTGTTTTTCGCGATTCCCTGAACCGTGTCCGACCTCTTCACCACTCCCGCCGCCAGCGCCTCGAAACAGAATCCGGGCGAGCCGCTGGCCTCGCGCATGCGACCCCACACGTTGGAAGAGATCGCCGGCCAACAGCACATCCTGGCCCCTGGGAAACTGCTCCGCCGTGCGATCGAATCGGACCGCTTCACCTCGCTGATCTTCTACGGACCGCCCGGCACCGGAAAAACCACCCTCGCCCACGTCATCGCCCGCAGCACCGGATCGCGCTTTGAGGCCCTGAACGGGGTCGAGTCCAACGTCGCCGAGATCCGCGCCAAGATTGATCAGGCCCGCACCTGGCGCGACCTTCGCGGCGAGACGACGATCCTGTTCATCGACGAGATCCACCGTTTCAACAAATCCCAGCAGGACGTGCTCCTGCCGCACATTGAGCGAGGCACCGTCCGCTTCATCGGGGCCACGACGCACAATCCCTACTTCTACGTCAACTCACCGCTGGTCTCGCGATCGCAGGTCTTCCAGCTCGAAGCGGTGTCGCTCGATGATATCATCTCCGTGTTGCAGCGCGCGATGTCCGACTCCGAACAGGGACTCGGCGGAAAGAACATCGAAGCGGCTCCCGAAGCCCTGCGCCACCTTTCGGAAAAGTCCGATGGCGATGTCCGCAAGGCTCTAACAGCCCTTGAGCTCGCCGCTCTCACCACTCCGCCGGATGACGACGGAATCGTGCGTGTGACGCTGGAAGTCGCCGAGGAATCGATCCAGAAAAAGGCCATCGTCTATGATGCCGACGGCGACGCTCACTACGACACCGCCTCCGCCTTCATCAAGTCGATCCGTGGCTCCGATCCCGATGCCGCGCTCTACTGGCTGGCCAAGATGCTGCATGCCGGAGAGGACCCGCGGTTCATCGCGCGCAGGCTCGTCATTTCCGCCAGCGAAGACATCGGCCTGGCCGATTCCGGAGCGCTGCGGGTGGCGATGGATGCCCATCATGCGCTTGAATTCGTCGGCATGCCGGAGGGCCGGATTCCCCTCGCCCACGCCACCGTTTATCTCGCCACCGCGCCAAAATCGAATCGTGCCTATGCGGCTCTTGGCTTGGCCATGGCCGACGTCGAGAAGGGTCGCACCCTGGCCGTGCCGCCCCATCTCCGCACCAGAACCCGAAAGAAACTCGCCGCAGGCTCCGGAGAAACCGAGGAGGCCCTCCGCTACCTTTATTCCCACGACTACGAGGGTGCCTACGTCCCACAGGCCTATCTTCCCGAGGGTCGCACCTACTACGAGCCTAGTGACGAGGGTCTGGAAAAGCGCATCCGGGAACGACTGGAACACTGGCGGCAGACCCGGCAGAGGTGAGTCCGGACCATCTGTCAAAGAGGCTGACTTAAACTGAGGAATCAATCGGGAACTCAGAAAAGGAACCACAGATGAACAGGATAAACGCGGATGAATGAAAAATGTCTTCCGTCAGAATGGACCCATTCTCGCAGGCTCATTTGATCTTCTGATCTGTTTCCATCCTGTTCATCTGTGGTTGAAACGATCCATTCGAATTTCTCAGACAGCTTCTAAGCTACGATGAGGATGGATCAGCCGTTCTTGTCCGCATGGCAGACGAGGTCGATCACCACGACAATCGCCAGCATCAACACCGGATCGAGATCATCCGACAGGTCGATCCCATAGGTGTCCGACCAGTCGAACCATTGCTTGGAAACCTTCGCCACGAGCCCGGATGCGCCACTGATCTCATATTCGTGATCCAGGAAATCCCCGCTGGCTTCGTAGTCCTCGCGGCCGGGACCATCGATCTCGAACTTGCAGTAAAAGAACGTGAAATGCTCCTTGCTGACCAGGGTCACGGCGTGCCCAGGACGATGAATCTCGTACTTTGCTCCCCAGCTGAACACCCGCTGCTCGATGCTCGCGACCTCGATGCCGCGCGCGTCACGGATGCTGAGCTTGTC
>JAIYDT010000568.1 GCA_027487355.1 Verrucomicrobiaceae bacterium | reverse complement strand
TTCCGCGCCCTCGCCCGCCAGCGCAAGAAACTCGTCTTCGGCATCCAACCCGCCAACTCGATCACCTCCGCCGCCTGACCTTCCGGATCCTCCACCGGAGAGAATCCTAGCGCTGAAACCACCATGATCATCCAAGCCTCCATTGCCTTCACTTCGCTCCGGCCATGCTGATCAGGCTTTCGCATACCTTTATGTCGCAAACCTCCCATTGCATTCCCGATTTCCTCATCCGCCAGGCCGAAGAGGTGGCCCGCCGCGAAAGCACCACCGTGGACTCGATCATTTCCATCGCGCTTTCCTCACAAGTCTCCGCCTGGAACGTCCGCGATACATTTGAACAACGTGCCGCTCGCGGAAAAGTCGAAGACCTCTCCGAAATCCTTGCCAGCGCCCCCGACGCTCCTCCCGCTCCCGGCGATGAAGTCGATTAGCCCAGGTCCCAACGCTTGGGCTTCTCTCCAAAAATCCAAAATCCGAAATCAACAGTCGTCATTCGGCAATCTCTCTTCATCTTCACCAAATCTCCCTATCTCCAATCCCAAATTTCCCTTCCTTTTTTCCCTCACATCACGCGCCGCTCGAAGGAGCTGCCGATCACTCCAATGTCTGTTATTCCGGCCTCACCCCGACCCAGCCCCCGACGCTCCCAAATGTTCCGATGCGCGGACTGACCCCAGCCATTGCTCCCCAGCCATTGCTCGATGTGAATCCGCGAGGACTGACCCCGGCCACTTGAGGACCGACCCCAGCCATGTGTGAATCCGCGAGGACCGACTCCGGCCACTGACCCCGACCCCGCACGACCCCGGCCACCTATTCTCAGAGGTGCCCACTGCCATAATTTTAAAGATCTTGCTCTGATTGAAGATTCTTAATTCGAAATGTGGAGTTATATTCGCGCTTGAATTTTTTTTGCAGAACCTGGATTTGAGGGCTTGTGAGAGGGCATCTTGTGCTAATTACAAAAGAATGTTTTGGTTGTGTTTTTGGCGCCGCGCTTATATTTTCAATCGTCGCGCAAAGTTGATTCGCTGCGTGATCTACATCGCTTCCTTTCAATTCCACAAAATACTCAACTTTCTTTTCGGAGATGAGTAAAAAGTCACATTTTATGCCATCGATAGGAAGGCATCCGTCAACCTTAACTTTCTGAACTTTTTGTTTGCTTGGGTTAAGGAAGGTTATCTTGCTTCTATTCTCTTCAAAGACTATTCTTTGGTGAGTAACGATTTGGCGGCATTTCCCAAAATTCATTTGCTTTCCAAGTCTAAGAGTTTATCGAATTGAATCGCGAGTTCTGTAGAGACCTCGTCAATGAGGGTTGTTTTGATTAAGCCGGCGTCCTTGTCTATGATATTGACGCATGTGCCTTTGCTCATGCAATAGGCGGAGGTATTGTTGATATCTACCTTCATATTCTCGGGCACGATTTTGGCCAAGGCAGATCTCATTTTGTCTGATGCGTCTTCATAAAGCTGTCCGGCCTGAAGTAGGTTATTTAACGCTGTTAAGATGTAGGGGCTGTGGGTTGTGATTATGGTCTGTATCTTGCAACCGCTTAAATTACAGGTTAAAGAGATTAGTTCCAATATCTTTCTTTGGGCGGTGGGGAATAGATGAGCTTCAGGTTCTTCGATGTACAAGGTGTATGTCCGAATGCTTCGAAGAGATGCAAGGTGTCTAAGGATCAAAACCAAAGGGAGCGTTTCTTGTTGGCCGGATGAACAGTTTCCCAAATTGATTTTTCTGCCGTCTTCGACATTAAGATAATCTTTTCCTTTTTCGGTGATGAACTCCCCGCAAATTATCTGGCTTGCAAGGAGGGAGGTTTCGTCCCACTTGGCTTTCATGGATGCGGGTAATCGTCGAGGGGTGCCGCTGTACCGTTTTATGTTTTCGTAGTATGATCCGAACTCCTTGAGAATAGGGTCGAGGGCGTTGTTCCCCGAGAGAAAGCTAAATATGTTGCTTTGAAGATTGGAGAAGAATGAGCGGCCCGCAGGTATGAAAAGTTGATTATTCGCAGAGTTGCGACCGAAATTTTGAATGCTCTCTTTTGTTATTGATTCGCGAAGTTTCATTCTTAAGTCGAATTCGGCTCGGCTTAAATCTTCTAGGTTCTGGTTGTTCTTATGGTAATTCAACGAGATTTTCCTAAGCCTGCTCAATTCGTTATGAAAGAAGGGATCTAGACTTAGTTTTGCGCTGCCTTTGGTGTGGGCGTCCTTTAGGATAGAGACTTGCAAATCTCCAATTTGGTAGTGGATGTCGAACGATTGCGTGCCCCAAGTTGTTGGGGGGAAGAGTTCCTCAAACCGCTTTACTAGTAGCTGTTCGAGATTGCGTTTAGTCTGACGTTCTTCGGCAGCTGCAACGACCCTCCAAATAATGTCTTTGAAATAGAATAGCAGCTTCGCAATTACGCTCTTGCCGGTGGCTTGTGGCCCTATAAGTAAATTGAAGTCTTTGAGTTCGATTGTCGCTTTCTTAACTCCAAGAAATTCATTAATTGTGAGTTTTTCTATGTAGTTCATGATTTGAATAATTTTTCAATTGGTGGAATAATCTTTATGATGAAGCTGGGGTAATAACTTCCGCCCCGTTCTCGACGAACTCCTTGCTCTTCTCCTTTGCCCCCCTCGCCAGCGCTTCTTCCTCAGCGATGCCTTTTTCGGCGGTGTATTGGCGGACGTCTTCGCTAATCTTCATCGAGCATCCACCTTCGCCAAGGCTCCGGCGGACATGGGAGTGGGGGCTGCCCATTGGGCAGAAGGGGGCGGATTGTCGATCAAGGCCGAGTTTGAACTGGTCTTCCCTGCGGGCCTTGGTGAGATCCCTGTTGCGGCAATGGGCATCGGAGCGGCCTCTGGCTGGCTGGCTAAGAAGCGCGCGGGACGGAATGAGACTGATCATCTGCTTTGGCCGAGGCTGGCAGGAGACGATCGGAGAGGCAATCTGGAAGTGAGGCCGGGGTCGGTCCTCGCGTGCGTTGGAGTGCGTTGGGGTCTGCGTTGGGGGCGGTCCTCACGGATTCACATCGAGAGAGCCACCTTAGCTGAAACGATTCTTCCGGGCCCATTCCATTTCAGAGCCTAGGTTTTAGAGTCTCAGCCCGTGGTCCGCAGCCCGGAGGCGATGGCGTTGATGGATAGCAGGAGATCGGGAAGCAGCGCATCGGCATCGTGTTGGCGGCCGGCGGAAAGGAGTTCACGCCATTTCCGGAGCAGGACGATCTGACGCTGGTGGAGGACCTTCAGCGGGGCCTCGCGGATGTCGAGGGTCTTGGCCATGCGCGGGCGGCGGTCGGACATTTCACCGTCGAAGAGTTCGGCGAGCAGGGAGCGCGTGCGTTCGAACTCGGCGTCGATGATGTCCATGAAGCGGGTCCGCAGGGTCTTGTCGGTGACCAGCGTGGCGTAGTCGTGCATCAGCTTGAGATTGGCCGAGGCGAGGTTGGTTTCGACGTTGGTGAGGACGTAGCTGAGGAAGTTCGACTTCGGCAGCGCGGCCTTGAAGGCGGCGAAGCCCTCGGGGTCGTTCAGTTTCAAATCCTCCAGCGCGGAGCCGACGCCATACCAGCCGGGCAGGTAGTAGCGCGCCTGGGTCCAGGAAAAGACCCAGGGGATGGCGCGGAGATCGGCGATCGAGTGGCCTTGCTTGCCGGTGCGTCGCGCCGGGCGCGAGCCGATGCGGGCGTGCTCGAGGGCATCGATCGGCGTGGCCTGACGGTAGAATTCGATGAAATCCTCGGTGTGCAGCAGGCTTTGATAGGCGGCCTGGCTGGCCTCGGAAAGCCGGGGCATGAAGGACTCGCAGGCGTCTTCATGACGGATGCCATGGCGATGTCTAGCGGTGGTGACGGCGGCTCCGGCGAGCAGGAGCTCAAGGTTGTAGGTGGCGTTGGCGAGGTTGGCGTATTTCTGCGCGATCGTTTCGCCCTGCTCGGTCATGCGGAACTGCCCGGACATCGCGCCATGCGGCAGCGAGGCCATGAACCAGTGCGTCGGACCCGCGCCACGGGAAATGGTGCCGCCGCGACCGTGGAAGAAGCACAGCGAAATCTCGCGCTCCTTGCCGGTGGCGGTGAGGGCCTCCTCGGCCTTGTGGAGCGCCCACTGCGCGGCGAGGATGCCGCAGTCCTTGTTGGAATCCGAGTAGCCGAGCATGACTTGCTGGCTGGAAACGCGGGCGTGGTCTCCCTCGCGGAAGGCGCGGCTGCGGCGGGTGAACGGATGATCGAGGAAGGCGGAAAGGATGCCGGGTGACCGATCAAGGTCGTCCATCGTTTCGAACAGCGGTACGACTTCCAAGGGGCAGGCGAGCCCACCGTCTGTGAGTTCCATCAAACCGGCTTCGCGGGCGAGGAGATACACGCCCAACAGATCGGAAAGCTCGCGGGTCATCGAGACGATCAGTGCACCTAGGCCCGCATCGCCCCAGGCGAGCCGGTGTTTCACGAGCACGCGGTAGCAGTCGAGCACCGCGGCCGCTTCCGGTCCGGCAACGATGCCTTCATGGAGGAAGGGACGCGGCGAGGTGAGTTCGTTCGTGAGAAATTCGACCCGCTTTTCCTCGGACCAGGTGGCGTAGTTTGCTCCGTCCTCGACCCCGGCGGCGCTGAGGAGTTGCGAGATCGCCTTGTCGTGGAATTCGGAATTCTGGCGGACATCGAGCGTGGCCAGGTGGAAGCCGAACATGTCGATCTTGTGGCGCAGCGGGCGGATGTATTCCTCCTCGATGAGGTGGCAGCCGGCTTCCTTGAGCGTGCGTGAAAGCAAGTCGAGATCGGCGGAAAGACGCTGCGGGGACACATAGCCAAGCTTGCCCTTCGACTGCTGGCGGAGGCGCAGGGCCATCAGTTTCGCGAGCTGGCGCCAGGGCTCCTCGCCGTAGCGATCGAAGATTTCCTTCACCGCACCCTCTGAGGAAACGACGAAGGCCAGCTCGTCGATCCGCGCCTGGAGATCGTCCGGGGCGGGGGTAAGGTGGCGGGAAAGCGTGAGCTGGGAGGCGAGTCCTTCCAACTCGCGTTGCAGGAGATCGAAGGCGGCCTGGCGGAGCTGGATGAGCGTCTTTTCCGTGACCTGCGGGGTGACGAGCGGGTGGCCATCGCGGTCGCCGCCGATCCAGGTGCCGAAGGCGAGGCGAGGGATGTTTCCGGCCGAGCGCAGGGCATCGAGCGGGTAGCCGGCATCGCGCCAGGCCTCGGTGAAATGCAGGTCGAGGCGGTTGATCGCATCCGGAAACAGGTCGCGGAGGTAATGGATGGCGTTGAGCAACTCGCTGCTGATGTCAGGCCGGACGAGATGGATTTCCGCTGTGCGCCACAGGGTTTCCATGGTGGTGACGATGCGCTCGCGGAGGCGGCGGCGCTCGCGCTCGGTGTATTTCGGATACTCGCTGCGGACGAGGTCGTTGTAGAGATCGCGATGGCGTTCGCGTACGCTGGAGCGCTTCGCCTCGGTCGGGTGGGCGGTGAGGACCGGCGAAACATTGACGTCGCGAAGGACATCGAGGATCTGGTCCGGGGTGAGGTTCAGCGAGCGGAGGTCGCGCAGCGCCTGTGGCCACAGTCCGCGGATCGATTCGGTGCCGAGGACCTTTTCGCGCTCGCGACGGATGGCAGCGGCGACGCGTTCCTCGACCATGTTGAGGAGCTGGAATCCGATTGAGTAGAGCTGGGGAATGCCGGCCGGAGGATTGGCATCTTCCGGGATGGTGCCTGACCACGGAAGATAGGGCAGCAGCTCGGTCTCGCCCGTGGATTTCAGCGCGTCGCCGAGGCATCCGATGAGAAAGGTGAGCGTTTCATCGATGAGATCGAATCCTTCGAGGCGGAGTTGCTCGCGGGTGGGGTTCGTGGTGGCCGTTCCGGTCATGGGCGCCAGCATCTAAGCACGAAGCGGGCCGGATGGGGAAGCGAAGCATTTGCATTTTGC
>JAIYDT010000592.1 GCA_027487355.1 Verrucomicrobiaceae bacterium | reverse complement strand
CGACGTAAGCGGTGGTGCCAACGACTGCGAGGGCGACCAGAACAGCGGTGACGAGGGCGGCTTTGGTTTTCATCAGAATGACAAGACTGGTGATGGAGGTGCCGATGGAGATGGACTTGGTGCCGCAGGCCGCTTTGCCGGCGAGTTGCAAGATGGTGGTGGAGACGCCGGCCCCGTTGCCGGTAGCGGTCGCGACCACCGAGGAAAGAAGACTGGGCGTGAACACCGAGGCCTTGGCCTCAGCTGTAAAGTAGCTGCTGAGCACCGCGACGGATGCCACCTCGACGCCGCGTCTGACGAGGATGTTCCGTAACATCTCTCGTGCCCGGGAGAGCCGTGTGCGCAGGGTGGAGGGCTGGAGATCAAGACGGCGGGCGACTTCGTCGAGTGAAGCGCCTTCCAGATGAAAGAGCACCAGCGGATGGCGGTAACGCTCCGGCAGGCCATCAAGGGCGGCATCAAGTTCACGGCGGAATTCGGTGCTGACGGCATTGCGGGTGAGGTTGACGGGTTCATTCATGGCGGTTGCCTCTCGGAGCTGGCGGCTTTCCCTCGACCTGTGGGCATCCAGCGACAAGCGCCGCGACACCGTGTGGAGCCAGCCAGCCACCGATGGCTTTCGGCTGAGCGCCTCCGCTTCCCTTGCCAGAACAAGGAAGGTGGCCTGAGTGACGTCCTGCGCGTCGTGATGGTTGACGAGTGTCCGCATCGCGACCGCGTGGACCATCGGCCCATGGCGTTCCACCAGAGTGGCGAATGCGGTGTGGCTCCCGCTGCCGGAGAATTCCTTCAGCAGATCAGCGTCGGTCTGTAGGTTCGAATCTTGCACTTTCACCGATATCACGGAGCTGCTCCGGAAAATGTCCCAAAAATCTCAGGAAAAAAAGAGAGCGAACGATTCAGGGCAGCACCACCGGACCAATTGGATGGGTCTTGCCATCTGGATCCTGGTATTTGAGGGTATAGGTTCCCGCGGAGATCCCCTTCACTTCGACGTAGCCGGGATACCTGCTTTTGCGGTTTGCACTCGTAAAGGTCGCGGCCACGAGAATGTCTGATCCGGAAACCTTCGCGCTTACGCTGTCAATCCACTGACCCGAGTGCACGATCTTCGTTTCAAACTCAATCGGAATCTTGTAGGAGCCAGGCTGGCTCATGGCAGGAGCGCCGATCGTGATTCCGCCAGCGGCAAAAAAGTCGCGCGACTTCCCGTCACCGTATCCCGAGATCGTGAAGGCTGAGATCAATAGAACAATTTTCATTACGTGTTTCATGGTAGTGTTTGTGTTGTTTGTTTTTCAAATATCAAAGTGGCTCCTATGCCATGGGAATTTGATTGGTCAGAACCGAGAGTCCAACTGGCAGTTGATGCACTTCATCAGATACCACGGAACCGCTGCATGAAATGTCCCAAAAATTTCAGGAAAAAATTGTAGAGGGTAAGGAAATGCGGGCGTTGGCGATCTTCTCGCGAAGCAGGGCATTGTCCTCCCTAATCGACCACCAAGCTGTAGATCACCATTCCGTTTGGCCTGATCGGCTTGAGGGGCTCCTTACCGCCATCGGTCAGGTAGAACGTCGAGGTTTCACCTTTCTTCGGAATGGGCTCGTGGCCTTGTAAGCTAGGAGGGTTCGGCTTGCGTGTGTACGGCTGACAGGCCAGGACGGTGATCTTTCCATTTCTTTCTCCACGCCACCTTTGGAAATCACATCCACCTCAACCGTGTTGGTATAGATCGTGTCTTTGTGGACACCGCGAGAGGTTTCGAGTTTGGACTTCTCGACCTTTGTGGTCACTTCGAGGACTTTTCCTCTAACGATGTGGGTGGCCTGAGCCACGAGCTTCTCGTCAGGCAGAGGAGCCTCGGCGGCATGGCTGAGGCTGGAGGCAAGGAGGAGTGAAGCAGTGATGAGCGCGATGGTTCTCATCTTTTGGTGTGATTTGTTTTTTGCAGGGAAAACTAAGGTGGCTAGGCCGGATGGACTGAGCATGCGACCTAGGAAGAGTACGGCGCCGCTCTCGGTCGCGGATCAGAAAGATGAAAGGCCGGTCGGAGCGAAAGGCCGGCGTGGAGGGGACTTTATCGCGGATGGATGCTCCCGGCGGTGCGAGCCCGGTGATGGCGGCAGCCTCGGTGCCCTGGTCATTGACGTTGATGGATGCTTTGTGAATCACTTGGTCGATGAATAACTGCTCCTTGGAACCCATGCCTGAGTAGTCAGCAGGGCGGCCGAACGCGGTGGGCATCCCCATGGCTGCAAGTGTTCCATGGAGTTTGTCGTAGCTTTTCTCCATCTTGAATTTGGGCATCAACACCATGGTCTTGCGCTCCTTCATGGGCTTCATCCATGCCGCTAGGTTGGCGGCATTCGGTACGACTCGATGGAGGGCCGCTCCCTAGGGTCATTGGGTGCGATCACCACCATCGAGAGATTGCCGCCAAGGTCGCCTCTTCCTCGCGAAGTTTGCCCTGTTCCGGGGTGATGGGGTCCTCCTTGTTCATAAGGCGGTTCAGCTCCGATTGTCCGATACGGATTTTGTCCGTTTCCCAGGGGATAAGCTGGCTGTCTTCACCCTGGTGCCGGAGGGATTCGGGGAAGCCTGGCACCGTTCCCATTTCACTGGCGGTTTGTCCGCGTGCTCCCTCTGCGGCCATGAGCAGGGCGTTGCTCATCCAATAGGGCGAGAAGAAGAGGTTCTGCCCCGGATTCTCGTTCGCGAGCTGGGTATAAAGGTCGAATGCAAAGGATGAGTTGGCTTCCATCAGGATTTTCTGCGGTGCATCTCCCGCTTGCGCGATGACGGCCTCCTTGGGGCCGGCGGCCAGACTTCCCTGGTCGGTGGCGAGGATGACGGTGCCAGCGAGAACGAGCAGGCTCGCCTTTTCCGGGTCGTTTAACTGAAACCGGGAAATCAAAAAAATTCTTGGATTTCTGTAATAATTTTTGCGTGCCGGAAGTGGGTGCCCTGATCGGCGCAATCCATTGCGGGGTGGTGGATTCAGCCGCAAATCGGCCATGGACCTGGGTTTGCTGGCGATGACCCCATCCCTAACGGATGGATTTTCAGGTTGCCTCTCCCCGGCGATCCCCCCTTAATGCCCAAGTCTCGCCCTAGAGACGTTCGTCCCGTCACCCTGATCCCTACCCCGAACGCATGCGCCGACAACTCCTCTCCCTGGCTGCCCTGGCCCTCTTCGCCTCGCTCCTTTCGAACTGCTCTTCCTCCCTCAACGTTCTTCCCAAGAGCTCCATCGGAAAATTCTCCTCTTCCTCCTCGTCCCGCTGGTCCTTCACCGGTTCGACCGAAAGCTTCCCGACCGCCGAGCCGTCTACCGCCGTCACCGCCGCCGCGGCCTCGCATCGCAAGGACAAGCACGGCATGCCGGTTTACGCGTTCAGTGAGCGCTCCCGCCTGGTCCGCACCACGGCTTATTGCTGCAAGGAAAGCGACCACCTCATCTACGGCAGCAAGAATGCCACCGGCACCGAGCTGCGCTACAGCAACCGCGTCCGCAGTGCCGCCGCCGACTGGTCCTTCTATCCCGTTGGCACCGTCTTCCGCATCAAGGGACTGCCCTACCTCTACGTGGTGGATGACTACGGCTCCGCCCTCACCGGCACTGGCACGATCGACATCTACAACCCGGACCACGCCACGATGAACCTGTGGGGAACCCGCAAGGTGGAAGCCACGGTCGTCCAGTGGGGCTCCTTCACCCGCAGTGCCGAGCTTCTGAGCAAGCGCACCAGCTACGGTCACTGCCGCGACATGTTGGCCAACATCGTCCGCCAGCGCCCGGATCTCGTATCCGTGGCCAAGCGCTGATCGGGCTTCTGTTTTTCAAAGCCGCGCCTCCTCATGGAGTCGCGGCTTTTTCATGCCCCGAAACCCTCACGGATCGCAGCCCCAATCGCGTTCACGGCGAACTCAAGTTCGTCATTGGAAACGCAGAGCGGAGGCATGAGCACGACCGTGTCGAGTATCGGTCTTGTCAGCAGGCCGTGTTTCCTGGCGGCCAGGCAGACTTCCTCGCCGATCCGCTCCGCTACGGGAAACTTCGAGCCGTCCGTGCGACGCAGTTCGATGCCGGCGACGAGGCCGCATTGGCGGACTTCGTGGACCTCCGGATGGCGCGCCGACAGGTCGGAAAGCAGCTCCGTCATCCGTGCGATCTTCGGCTGGAGGGACTCAAGCGTCCGCTCATTTTCAAAAACATCCAGACTCGCCAAGGCCGCCGCGCAGCCGAGGGGATTCGCGGTGTAACTGTGTCCGTAGTAGAACGCCTGATCCGCCGCACCGAGAAAGGCATCGTAGATTCGACCCGTGGTGAGCGTGGCCGCCATCGGCAGGTAGCCGCCGGTGAGGCCTTTCGCGAGACAGAGGAAATCGGGGATCACGTCCTCCTGCTGGCAGGCGAACATTGTGCCGGTGCGACCGAATCCGGTCATGACCTCGTCGAGGATCAGGTGGACAGCATTCGCATCGCACCAGTGCCTCAGGGCGGCGAGCATGCCGCGTGGCCAAAGGCGCATTTCGTTCACGCCCTGGACCAACGGCTCGATGATGACGGCGGCGACTTCCGAGATCGTCGCCGGGGAAAGCCTTTCAAGCTCCTCGATCGAGCCAACGTGGCTGACCTCCAGCCCGTAGCGACCGATCGTGGCGGTGAACCTTCCCACTCCGCCCAGCGAGGCGGCGCCGAGAGTGTCGCCGTGGTAGCCATTTTCGAAAGCGATGAACTGCGTGCGGTTTTCCCGGCGGTTGAGCCGGTATTGCAGGGCCATCCGCACCGCGCATTCGATCGCGGTCGAGCCGTCGTCCGAGAAGAACACGCGCTCCAGGGTGCCTTCAGGAAAGAACCCACAAAGCCGCTCGGCCAGCTCCGAGGCGCGGGGATTGGCGAAGCCGAGATAGGAGGTGTGCGCCACCTGGTCGAGCTGCGCCCGGATCGCCGCATCGAGCGTCGGATGATGGTGGCCGTGGACATTGGTCCAGATCGACGAATTGCCATCGAGGTAGCGGTTTCCCTCCGAATCCCAGAGCCAGACGCCTTCGCCTCGGACGATCATCAGCGGGTCTTTCCGACACCACTCCGCCTGCCGCGTGAACGGATGCCAGCAGTGGCTCCGGTCGGCCTCGATCCATCGGCGGCTGTCATCGCGCATGCCGGGAACATGACCGGAAGCCTCCGTCCTGAACAAGTCCGGCGGAAAACTTTCGGGCAGGCGGAAACTTCGGGCAACAGGCGGAGTTCAATGCACACCATGAAGACACGATCCATTCTCAGCCTTGCCCTCACCCTGGTCCTTTGCGCTGGAGCCGCCGAAGCGAAGGGCAAAAAGGAGCACAAGTCCCGCGATGCCAACCAGGATGGGCTGGTCTCCGCCGATGAGTTTCTGGCCAACCGCAAGCATCCGGACAAGGCCAAGGCCGTGTTCGAAAAGGCGGATGCCAACAAGGACGGCAAGCTCGACAAGCCTGAACGCAAGGCCCTCAAAAAGCACGGCAAGAAGCATGCCGGGAAAAAGGGTGAAGCCCGAGCCAAGCAAAAGGGTGCCAAGCAAAAGGGCGGCAAAAAGAAGCAAAAGGGCAACGGCTGATCCCATCGATCCGCCGTTGCATCCTTCATCTGATCCTTCGGCGGATCACACCTCGATCTTCCACGGTCCACGCATTGGCTGATCGATCAGCGCGTTGGCGGCGGGGTCGTCGAACTTGAGGGTCTTCGGGTCGAACTTGAGGCTCTTGTTGAGACGGTGCGCGGTGACGCCCATGTTGACCATCGTGCA
Source organism: Verrucomicrobiaceae bacterium (assembly GCA_027487355.1). GTDB lineage: Bacteria > Verrucomicrobiota > Verrucomicrobiia > Verrucomicrobiales > Akkermansiaceae > Luteolibacter. The sequence goes on along the minus strand of JAIYDT010000592.1, from coordinate 1,152 downwards.
GGACCAGAAGCCGTTCTGCTCGTTGAGCGCGAATTTCTTCCGGCTGCGGACGCTTTCGTGGAAATCGGTGATCTGCTCGGGCGGATCCGGCAGGGCGGCAAGCTTCTTTTCGAGGTCCGGAATGTCGGACTTGAAGTCCTTGAAGATCTTCCCTTTCGGCCCGGAGATGTAGGCGGCGTCCTTGTCCTTGTTGGCGCCGTCGAGGATGATCTTGCAACCGTCGGCATAGGTGAACTCGATGCGACGCCAAGTGCCGATGGCATCCGCGTCCTGCGGATCGGCGTCGATTTCCACCGAGATCGGGGCGGTGTCGTCCTTGCCGAGGATGTACTGCGCGGGGTCGAGGTAGTGCTGGCCCATGTCACCGAGGCCACCGCCGTCATAGTCCCAATAGCCGCGGAACGAGGCGTGGGTGCGATGGGCGCTGTAGGGCTTCAGCGGCGCGGGCCCGAGCCAGAAATCGTAGTCGAAGCCCTCCGGCACCTGCTGCACGGGGAGGTTGGTTTTCCCGACCCAGGTGCCGAGTTTCCAATCGAATCCGGTGACGCCTGAGACCGTAATCGTCAACGGCCAGCCTAACAGATCGTTCATGGCGGCCTTCTTGAGCTGCTTCACCGGCACTCCCATGCCGTAGAAGTTGTCCTTGAAGCGGAACCAGGTGTTGAGGCGGAAGACGCGCTTGTGCTTCTCGACCGCTTTCACCATCGCGACGCCCTCACCGATCGTGCGGCTCATCGGCTTTTCGCACCACACATCCTTGCCGGCCTTTGCGGCCTCGATGGAGATCAAGGCATGCCAGTGCGGTGGCGTGGCGACGTGGATGATGTCGATGTCATCGCGCTTCAGCACCTCGCGGAAATCGTGATAGCCCTTCACGCCCTTCGACTCGCCGCCGACCTGGTCCATGCGGCTCTTGAGGTGCCCGGCATCGACGTCGCAGAGAGCGAGCAGTTTCCCCGGCATCCCGAGATGCGAGGCGGAAATTCCGCCGCAGCCGATGATCGCGCGGGTGAGTTCATTGGACGGCGCGGTCTGGCCACCCAGCCCAAGCACGCGGCTTGGAACAATCTGGATGGTCGCGAGGGCGGCGAGGGATTTGAGGGTCTGGCGGCGGGTGAGCATGGAGGGGAGAGTTAGTGGTTATTAGTTATT
>JAIYDT010000494.1 GCA_027487355.1 Verrucomicrobiaceae bacterium | reverse complement strand
GGACGTCTGATCTACAGCGCGGCCAACACCTTCTCCGGAGACACCAGGGTCGATGGCGGCACGCTCGAGATCGCGAATGACCTCGCGCTTCAGAACAGCGCCATCGATACCACCGGGGTCGGCGTCTTCGACTTCACCCCGGTCACCACCCCGACCATCGGTGGGCTCAAGGGCGGCGTCAACCTGGCGTCGGCCATCACCAGCGGATACTCCGGCATCACTGCGCTGACACTCAACACGTTCAATGCCGCTCCGCTGACCCCCTATTCCTACTCCGGCGTCATTGCCAATGGCGCGGCGGGCATGTCGCTCACGAAGTCGGGAGCAGGAACCCAGGTCCTGAGTGGAGTGAACACTTACACGGGTGATACGATCATCACCTCGGGGACGCTGAGTCTCACCAATGCCTGTCTCGCCGACGGCGCGGATGTGAGGGTCTCCGCCGTGGGAACCCTGAATCTGGACTACGCGGGCACCGACACGGTTGATGAATTCTACCTCAACGGCGTCCAGCAGTTCTCCGGAACGTGGGGGGCGATCGGCTCCGGTGCCACTCACCAGACCGCCCGGATCACGGGAACCGGCATCCTCAATGTGGTCACCGGAAGCGCGGATGCCTATGGGAGCTGGGCTCTTTCCAAGGGGCTCGATGATTCCGACGCCGCACACTCGAGCGCCCGATCCGCCGACCCTGATGGCGATGGAGTCAACAACCTCGCCGAGTTCGCGTTTGATGGAGATCCGCTGTCGGCAGCCTCGGATGGCAAGATCGTCGGCAAGATCGCGACCGTGGGTGGGGATCAGGTCCTGACGCTGACTCTGCCCGTCAGGACCGGGGCCACCTTCTCGGGTGCCACCGAGCAGGTGTCTGGTCTAGTTGATACAATCATCTATCGTGTTCAGGGTTCCGCAGACCTCGGAACCTTCGGCAACGTCATCAGTGAAGTCACCGGTGGCGATGCGGCGGCCATCCAGTCCGGACTGCCGGGGCTTTCCTCGGGCTGGAGCTATCGCAGCTTCCGGACGGCCGGAACGGTATCGACGGTCTCGAAGGACTTCATGCGCGCCCGGGTCACCGAATGATCCCGCGCGGCCGAGAGGTCGGCCTGTGATTCCAAGCCCCGCCCGGTGCCACCACCGGCGGGGCTTTTTCATTCATCTTCGATCCTGGAGTACAAACCACAAAACTCGCGAGATATCATGAAAGCCAGGCAGTTTCGAAACACTTCAGACTCATTCATCAGGTGGGTGCGAAGATGGTGACGATTGCTTGTGCGTTCGTGCTTTTCGTGACCTCAGTGGCTTCCCATTTTCCTCTTGAGGGTCATCGGTCCTGGGCCGTGTGGTCGATCAGCCCCAGTTGCAGCGCGATGCTGGCGATATGGGTGCGGTCCTTGGCCTTGAGCTTCTGAAGAAGGTGGGTGATGTGGACCTTCACGGTGTTTTCGGAAATTTCCAGATGCGAGGCGATCTCCTTGTTCGAGTTGCCCTGGACAAGTTCCGAGATGACCTCCAGTTCCCGCCGCGAGAGACTGGGGCGCTGCATGCGGGTGGCCAGCTTGTTGACGGTGCTTCCGGAGAAGGCGGGCTTGCCCTGGGCGGCCAACCGGATCGCCTGGACGAGCTCGGGGCGGCGAGAGGACTTCGAGAGATAGCCGATGGCTCCGGACTGCACGGCCTGGAAGATCGTTTCCTCCGACTCGAAGGCCGAGAGCACCAGCAGTTTGGCGTTTGGAAACGAGGCGCGGATCTTGCGAATGACCTCACCTCCGTTTTGATCGGGAAGGCGCCAGTCCATGATCATCAGGTCGGGCTCGTGCTCGGCATACTTGGCGAGGGCTTCGGCTCCGTTCTCCGCCTCGTCGACCACGATGAAATCAGGTTCGAGATTGAGAGATGAGGCCATGCCCATGCGGACGACGTAGTGGTCATCGACAAGGATGAGACGGTAGGGAGTGATCATGGATTCGTGAGGGAGGAACGAGGGAGGGTCAGGATGACGGTGCTTCCGGAAGGACAAGCAGGAACCGGGGAGACGATGCGGAGGACGCCCATCAGCTTGTGGGCCCTTTCGCGCAGGCCCAGCAGGCCGAAATGGCCGCGGGCAATGGCGTTCTCGAGATCGCCGGGATGGATGCCCTTGCCGTCGTCGGTGATGGACAGCTGCAGTTCCTGGGCACTTTCGCTCCAGGTGACCACGATGCGGGTCGCCCCGGCATGCTTGAATGCGTTTGCCACGGACTCCTGTGCGATCCTGAGGAGGTGGGAGACGACTCTCCTTGGAAGCACCGACGAGAGGTTTCCCTCATGCAGCAGCTCGAGCTTCGGCATGGATCCTTCCGGCCATGACTGGAGGAGGCTTTCCTCAAGTTCACGGAAAAACGGGGTTCCTTCTTCAGGCTCCGGTGCCCGCAGATCCCAGATCGCCTGTCGGGCCTCGGAGCGGCTGTGATCGGCCATCTGGGCGGCGCGTTCGAGCATCTGTCTGGATCGTGTGTCAGCGGGCAGCACGGCAGCGGCGGCATCCAGCTGCATGGTGAGTCCGGCGAAGTGCTGCTCGAAGGTGTCGTGCCATTCCCGCGCGATCCGGACCCGCTCCTCATGGATCGCCTGCCGCGAGACCTGCCGGCCGATGATGATTTCCTGCTGCCGGACCTTTCGACGAAGCGCGAACACCCAGGCGGCGGCGATGAGGGCGAAGATGAGCAGGCCGGACAGGCACCAGGCCAGGCGGGCGGAGGTCCAGAAGGGCGGATGCGCAAGGAGCCTGAGGTCGTCCGGCGCTCGCAATTGCAACTGGATGCGTCCCTGATCGTTCCAGAGTTCGAAGGCGGGAGAGGGCCGGTTGAGGGCGATGCCCGTGACCTCCAGGCGGGCTCCGTTCCGGATGAAGGGTGGCTCCTGCTGGTCCTCCGCGAGTGGCAAATGGGCGGTGAAAAGGGAGTCACCGAGACTCAGGACGATGATGTCCTCCCTAGGGTTTCGGAACGACTGGACCACCGTTCCCTTGAGCAGGCTCAAACGTCCGTGGACTTCATCTGACGAGAGCTCTCCGGGCTGCGGTTCCGACGGGCTGACGGGGCCGAGGGACTCGTTTGATGGCCTCCATAGCGCGCTGAGAAGCACGCCACCCGCATGATAGGCCCCGGCAATGCCGGAACACTCGATCCGATCGCCGGGGTTGGGTAAAATCGCTTCGGTGCACTGGATCCACGCGCAGCTCAGGCCGCGCTGCAGGAAGAATCCTTCGCCCTTTTTCCTCCAGGTCACGGTGCCCCGGACCGTGGCACGCCGTTCATCCTCTGTCCGATCCGAAATCCACCTGAGGTCATGAAGCAGGACATCCGGAGCGCCAAAGCGTGTGGTCCGGTCCGATTCCCGGATCTGGATGTGTGCCAGGGATGGAACCAGGAAAACATGCTGCACCACAGGAGGATTCGGAGAGATCAGCGAGGTCGCCGGAACCCCAGAAAGCCGGACATGCAGGCCCTTGAGATGGCTCGGTGCCAAACGCTCCTGACTGATGCCGGGGAGGTAGATTGGAAGGATCGGTTGGTCCTTGAGGGTCAACCTGACCCGGTCACCGATCACATCGACCTCGGCGATCCGTCCCTCGACGCTTGACCAGATCGAACTCACGGTGCCCGAGACGATGTCAGCGGCGTTTGCAGGCACTGCGGGTTGCCAGGTGCCAGGCCCGAGACGGCGGATGATCGGGCTCGCTTCCGGCTTCAGCCCGCGCAGATTGCGTCCGTTGATTCCGGGATCGACCACGCCGGTGACCTCGACCCAGTCGCCAGCGGCAACCGGCTGGGAGTCCCTGATCTGAAGATAGATCGAGGCGGTCCGATCCTGCAGGAACGCCATCCGGTGGGAGGGTTCGTAGTAGGTCAGCAGGCCGGTGATCACTCGCGGTTCGGCCTGATTGAGGGCGGAATCACTGAGCTCGATGGCCTCCTTGACCGTGCAGGTCTGGGGAGCGGCCCGCAGGGTGTGCAGGCCGGCCAGGATCAGAAGCAGGAGATTGAAAGCCCATTTCAACGCCTGACGACGCCATCCACTCGCATCGGCCTTGGCAAGGAGGAATCAATGGGTAGCTCGAATGGATGATGCTCAACCGAGCTTCAAGATCGCCTCGATCTGCTTCCGGTGCAGGCGGAGATGGAAGGCGCTCATGAAATACCAGCCGGCGGCGTCGAGCGGGCCGAACCAGGGATGGGCGTAGCGGGTGGGGGTGCGGAGGTCGGATAAGGATCGCGCGGACTGTTCGATCGCATCGCAGGAGTTCGCAAAGTCGGAAAGGATCGATGGGGCGGGGGCCGCCGACGGCTTCACGGTGGCGGTGCTGGCCTCGCGCGGCGGAATCTTTCCCTGACCTAACAGCGTGATGGCCTCGGCGATGCCGGTGTTGACGATGCGGAGGTGGTCCAGGGTCATGAAGACCGACCAATAGCGGCTGCTGTCTTCCAGTCCTCTGAGGCGTTGAATGAGGACGCGACACGTGGCCTTATCGATCGAAAGAGGAGTCACCAGATCAAGGATCAACTGGCGTTCGGCCATCAGTAGCTCGGATGTTTCCTGACGTGAGGACAGACGGATACCACGTTTCACCATGAAGTTGGCGATCAGGCGTTCGGGCCAGGGAAGCCCGGCTCCGGGGGCGGCGAGCTGCGGTTCGGTTGAATCAGTCATGCTTGCAAAGTGAAAGTAAAACGCTTGTTGATTGCAAGTGAAAATCGCGGCAGCCTCAGGCATGGCTTCGAAACGCCGTTCCCCTTGTCCGCTCGCCTGCTCGCTGGATCTGTTCGGCGATCGCTGGACGCTGCTGGTGGTGCGCGACCTGATGCTGGGGCGCAGTCGTTTCAAGGACTTCACCGCCTCGCCCGAGGGCATCCCGACGAACATTCTGAGCGACCGACTCGAGCGTTTGGTCAGTCACGGCATCGCCACGCGGGTGACGCCGCCTGAGGGCGGAAAGCATCTCGCCTACCAGCTCACCGCGAAAGGTGAGGCGCTGCGGCCCGTGCTTCTGGCGATGAAGGACTGGGGCCTGAAGTGGGAAAAGGGGACCAAGGTGGCGATGGGCTGAGGATTTCCCCGGCTTGCAGGGCGGGGCGTTTCCGTGTCCGTTCGCGGCATGCGGTTTTTGAAAGTCCTGTTGCCACTGGTGGGTGCGCTGCTGTCGGGAGTGCTGATGGCACTGGTGTTCGAACCGTTCCGGATGACCAACCTCGTGTTCATCGCCCTGATTCCACTGCTGCTGGCTCTCTGGAAGATGGAGGGGAAACGTGGCCGCTGGAAGGGCTTCGGACTGGGCTGGCTTGCGGGCTTCGCGTTTTTCGTGATCAATCTGAAGTGGCTCAACACGGTGGCCTGGGCCGGCGCGTTGATCCTGCCGGCCTATCTTGCGCTCTACTGGGCGGCCTTCGGGGCGTTTGCCGCGACCTGGGGGAATCCGTTTCGCTCGGGTCAATCGCCGACGGTGGGACGGCTGATCACGATTGCCTTGTCGAATGCCTTCGTGTGGGGCGGATTGGAATGGCTGCGCGGGTGGTTGCTGACGGGTTTCGGGTGGAATGGGCTCGGTGTTGGTTTGCACGACAAGCTGGTGTTTGCCCAGGCGGCGGATCTTTTCGGCGTGTGTGGACTGTCGGTCGTGCTCGTCTTCATCCAGTCGATCGTCGGCCCGATGCTGCTGGCCCCGATCCAGCTTCGTGTCCGAATCCGTCTTTGGTCGGTGGCCGTGTTTTCGCTGCTCGCACTCGCGGGCTACGGGATCCTTCGTACTTCCATGATGAGGAGCCGGGAGTCGGAAGCGCTTTCGCTCACTGCCCTCCTCGTCCAGATCAACGCCCCTCAGGAAGCCGGGCGCGTGCTTTGGGATCGGGTCAAGGTCCACCTGGCCTATGAGGATGAGACGCTCAAGGGGCTGAAGGATAAGGGCGCAGCGGATCTTGTCATCTGGCCGGAGTCGGCCTTGTCCGGCCGCTTGCTGCGGATGGACGATGGTTCGTGGACGATGCATGTTGAGAATTTCGAGACGATCCAACGCGTTCGTGAAGGAGGAAAGTTCACCCTGATCCAGGGCATGACCGAACTGGAGGGTGAGAACGTCGCCGGCCAGCCGGTGGAAAAAGACAACAGCCGGATCTGGAACTCGCTCGTGGTGATGTCGCCGGAGGACCAACTCCAGTCGTTCCAGAAGCACCACCTCGTGATCTTCGGCGAGACCATCCCCTTCGTGAACGAGATCCCGTTCCTGAAAAAGATTTACGAGGAACAGTCCGGCACCGAATACACCGGCTCGTTTGCGGAAGGGCAGAAGCTCGATCCTCTGATGGTTGAACTCAATGGCACCAAGGTCGGGTTGATTCCTTCGGTGTGCTTTGAAGACACCGTTCCGCGCCTCGAACGGAAGTTCGTGCGCTCCGGCCCGCAGGTGATCGTCAACGTCACCAACGACGGCTGGTTCAAGGAAAGCGAGGCCGCGAAGCAGCATTTCAACAACGCGCTCTTCCGTGCGATCGAGCTGCGTCGTCCGATGCTGCGCTG
>JAIYDT010000040.1 GCA_027487355.1 Verrucomicrobiaceae bacterium | reverse complement strand
GTGCCGATGGTCGGCTGGCTGTGCGACTGCTTCAACGAGGTGCCGCGCGACCAGGTTCCCGTCTTCGAGTCGGTCTATTACTTCGACAGCCACTGCCTCGGCGCGCTGCGGGACTTTCACGCCGCCCATCACCTCGACTCCCCGATCCTGCGCTTCCTGCCGCTGGCAGTGAATCCAGCCCGCTACCCTTATCTACCACCCGCTCGGCCGCAGCTGCGACTGGTCTTCGCCGGAAAATGCAGCCCGCACCGGCACCTCAAGTTCGCGGAGATCCGCGCCGCCGGGCTGCCCCTTGATCTCTACGGTCCCGGCTCCGGACACCTGCTGCGCTTCTGGAGAAACCGCCGGCTTTCCCCCGCCACCCTCGCCGCGCTCTACCGCTCCCACCTCGCCGTCCTCAACCTGCCCCAACCCGGCAACACCGAGAACGGCCTGAACCTCCGCGCCTTTGAAATCCCCGCCGCCGGGGGCATCGGCACCTACCCGGACGTCGCCGACCTGCCGCTCTCCTTCGAGCCGGGAAAGGAAATCCTTGTCTATCGGGACGCCCACCATCTGGCCGGGCAGTTCGCCGCCCTGCGCGACGATCCCGACCGGGCCCGCGCCATGGTCGAGGCCGGGCTGGCCCGCGTCCGCCGCGATCACACCTTCGCCGCCCGCGCCCGCAGCGTGCTGGAAGACGCCTTCGGAACTGGAAACTTTTCCTCCGCCAAGGACTAAGGCTTTGCAGGCGGCTCCGCTGCGATCACGCGCCGGATGCCCTCGCGCTCATCCTTCAGCAGGCCCTGTGCGTCCTTGAACAAGCGCTCGACCTCGGCCAGATAGGCGTCCGGCTGGTTGACCTCCACCTTCAAGGCCAGGCTCTTGTCCTGTTCTCCCGTTCCGAGGATCAGCGAGGCATAGCGGTCACCGGTCGCCGGAGTGAAATGGATCGGATCCAACCAATACATCATCGGCCGCGGCTGGTCGCGGGGTGGATAAGGTTCGGTCGTGACCGGCGAGGGAATGTTCAGATCCCACAGCACGCAAGAGACCTGCGGATGGGCGGCGTTGACGTCCGCCACCAGCTTCGCCATCGCCCGTCGCTCCGCGAGGAACCAGGGATCGGGCGACTGCTTTTCCTCCATCACCTGGGTCACGGACAGATGGTTCGGCGGGATCACCAGGATTGGCTGCACCCCTTTGGCCACGCAGTGCTCCAGCATCCCCCGGATCGTCTCGATCTTGTCCGCCTGGATGCCCAGATTGCGCTTCTGAAGGCCCACCATCACTCCCACCCATTTCAGGTAAAAGTTCTCCATGGTCTCGAAGAAATTCAGCCGCGCCGCCTCGCGATGCTGCAAGCCGGTCTGCCCATACGCGGGCTTGCCCTTGGTGGCCGCCAGTTTCAGCGCCGCCACCGAGGCATCCACCGCCATCTGGCTGAAGACGTAGCGCAGCGAGCGCTCGACCGGGTCCCCTTTGGAAAGCGGGGAAAACTCGAAGTCATTCTCGATCTGGATCTTTCCCGGCCGCGTGAGGTCCCCGGGGTCGACCATCAGGATCGCCAGCTTCGGCGATTGACGGGTCAGCGCGTGATCCAGCATCGCCCGCGTTTCATAGAGGTCGCCACCATTCATCCCGAGATTGACGGTCGGCCTGCCGCTGAAGGCTGGGCCATCCGGATTCATGCCGGTGCCCGGACGCGAACTGCCGATCACCAGGATCTCCCAGGGCCCGCGGATCGCGAGTCCGGCCTTGCAGGTCCGTATCTCGGCGTCGACATCGCGATAGGGATCGAGCGCCTTGATCTCCGTTTTTTCCGGCAGCACGCGCCAGGGATTGACCAGAACGTTGAGCGCTGCGGTCAATGCCAGTCCCGCAGCCCCAAGGCCGAAGAAGTAGCGGAGATGTCGTTGTGCCGGATTTGCCACGGCGGAAAAGTGCCAATCGTGGCGACGCTTTCCAAGCGCCAAGCCGAGGTTTCAGCGATTTGGCCGTGCGCTTGGAAAGCGCTGCCACGGTCACCTCGACTCCGCGATCGCAAGCACATCGGCGAAAGGAAGATCCGCAAACAGAGCGAAGGCATCATGCTTCGTCAGCCGGGCCCGCGTGGCGGCGGGGCTGGCCATGCCGCAGAGGAATCGGGCGAGCTGGCGTGGTGAATTCAGCGCGGCGTGCCTTTCGTCGGCCAGGGCCCGCACGGCGGCGAGCTCGTCGTTCTTCACGCGACGCGGCTTCGGGCGCTTGATGGACTTGGCGGGAACTCCCCGGCAACGATCACAATGGCCGCAGGGTTGATCGAGCTTCTCGCCGAAATGTTTCGTGAGGTAGCCGGTGAGGCAGCCTCGATACGCGGAAAGCCCGAGAACCTGGCGGAGTCGGTCGAGGTCGGCCAGCTCGCGGGCCTGGAATTTCTCCACCAGCGAGGCGGTGAGCAGTGCCAGGTCACCCGGGTCCTTTTTCATCCGGTATCCATGACGCACGCCGGACACGGAAAGCATGATGTCGCCCGCCGTTTGCAGGCCGTTGAGGGCGGAGACGATCTTGTCGCGGGAAACACCGAGTGTCTTAGCAAGTTCGGTCGGATAAACACAGAGCCACCAGCGTTTCATTTCCCCGGAGTCGAGGATCTGCTTGAGGAACTTCCGCTCGGCGGGGGCGCGACCGGCGAGGAGTTTTTCCTGCGTGGTCAGGAGCTTGCTACGATATGTGGCGTAGAAGGTTCCCGTGGCCTCAAGGATGCCAGCGATTTCAAGATAAGTCATCACGGTGGACACCACACCGGGGCGGATGTCGCAGATGGTGGAAAGGTCGTAGGGCGAGACATCAAAGACATCCCCGAGGCGCAGCACGCGGTCGATGAGATTGCCCAGGGCGCGCGGCGTGGGCGTGTCGGAGTAGATGAAGTTTTCGAGAACAGTGAGGTCATCGCCGCAGGCCAGCATCTCGCAGATCGCAGGCTGGCCATCGCGACCGGCGCGACCGATCTCCTGGGTATGGTTTTCCAGGCTCTTCGGGAGGTTGTAGTGGAAGACGGCGCGGATGTTCGCCTTGTCGATGCCCATGCCGAAGGCGATGGTGGCGACGATGATGCGGGTGGTTCCGGCCATGAACGAACTCTGCGCATCGGCCCGGAATTCGGCGGGAAGTCCGGCGTGATAGGCGCGGGAAGAGAGCCCGTTTTTCGCGAGAAAGGTCGAGACCTCCTCGGCGGTTTCCTGGCGCGTGACATAGACGACGGCGGGCCCATCGACGGCCAACAACTTATCTAACAGAAGCGCTTTCCGCTCCTCGATTTTGCAAGGCGTGACGCGCAGATCGAGGTTCGGTCGGTGGAAGCTGAGCTGCACATGATCGGCCACCGCGATGCGGAAGGCCTTGCGGATGTCGCGGGCGACCTTCGGCGTGGCCGTAGCGGTGAGGGCCAGCACGCGCGGGACTTTCAGGCGGCGACAAATCGTCGCGAGCTTCAGGTAATCCGGGCGGAAGTTGTGCCCCCATTCGGAAATGCAGTGGGCCTCATCGATGGCGGCGAGCTGGATCGGCAGGCGCTTCATCCGCTGGCGGAACGCCTCGTTGGCGAAGCGCTCGGGCGCGATGTAGAGGAGTTTCAACGATCCGGCCTCAAGTCGTTCATAGACCTCGCGGACCTGATCGGCATCGAGGGTGGAATCCAGTCGCGCGGCTGGAATCCCCTTCGCGGTGAGCGCATCGACCTGATCCTTCATCAGCGCGATGAGCGGGGAAATCACCAGCGTGAGCCCATCCAGCAACAAGGCAGGAAGTTGATAGCAGAGCGACTTTCCGCCACCGGTGGGAAAAACTGCCAGGGCCGAGCGACCATCGAGCAGGTCCCGCACCACCGATTCCTGACCGGCCCGCATCGACGAGAAGCCGAAGCGGGACTGGAGGGTTTCGAGGACGGGATCGCCGGGCATGAGCGGAGTGAAGGGGTGGGCCTGCGGAAGCACAAGTTTCCAGCTGATGACTAGAGGGATCGAGGACGCGTTCCTCATGACTGCGCTGAAGTGGAATGGGATGAACCGAAGCGGCACACTCCCCCTCGCGACAAGAGTCTTAGCCGGCCCAAAACTTGACAGAATTCCTCCAGAGTGGGAGATTCCCACCATGAAAGTTCAGATCGTCGATGCAAAGCGTCGCCTCGTGTTACCCGGCGCGAAGCCTGGAGAATACTATTCGGTGAGGGAGGCCGGGGCTGGCCATTACGAACTGGCCAAGGTCATTCCCGTTGCGAGAAAGCCGAAACCCAAGGCATCTGAAATCGATGCCCTGCTTGCTTCCGCAGCCCTCACCCCGAGGATTGATTCGGAAGAACTCAGAATCCACACACGCGAGCCGTGATTCTTTTGGATACCAACGTGCTCATCGACGCGTTCGATCCCTCCGCCCGCCTGCATGGGTGGGCCTCGCGTCTGATCCGCGAGGGATTGTTGGGAGAGGGAGTCGCGATCAACCCTGTGATTCTCGCCGAGTTGTGCGTAGGAGATTGCCAGCCTGACACGGTCGCGACACGTCTCGAAACTCTCGGCATTGTTCTTCTCGACCTTCCTGCTGCCGCGAGCCCCCGCTGCGCGAAGGCCTACTCCGCCTACTTGGACAATCGTCGCAAACAGAACGCGCCCGAAGCGCCAAAATCCCCTCTTCCCGACTTTTTCATCGGTGCTCACGCATCCTTGCTGGGACTACCGATCGCCACTGCGGATCTCAGCCGTTATCAAACCTACTTTCCGGAAATCAAACTCATCATCCCACCCCTTGCTGGCAAGCCATGACGCCATGACTTCGTTGAAATCGGAGTTGAGGCAAAGGGATTCCTTATCTTCCTTTACCTCTTTCTCGTCTTTCGTCTCGGTCTGGTCGATGCCCCGGTCGAGCAGGATGGTTCTCATTTCGAGCGGGTGTGGCAGTCGTTTCCGGGGGATGTCAGTCGCATCACGGCAACTCGGGAAAGGATGCATTCAAAGGGATGAGGAAGTCGTAGCCCCACGTCTGATGGGTCCGGCAATCAATACGGGCCTGTCGAGTCTGAATCGCCTCGGTTCGGGTTGATCCTGCAGCCGCCCGACAACATCCGCGTGGCCTTGAGCAAGCGGTGCATGGCCAAACGGCGGGGCAGGCCCGAGTTTCCACGGCATGACGAATTGCGATCACTGCGGCACGGCGTTTTCCCCACGGACGGTGGCGGAGCGCTTCTGCTGCCGTGGCTGCGAGTACGTGCATGAGCTGATCGGGGAAAATGGCTTCGACCAGTTCTACGACCTCAAACGCGGCCTGGCGGTGACGCCGGTGCGGAGCCGACCCTTCGAGGAACACGATTTTTCCTGGCTGCCTGCCCAGGTTGCGGAGGCGGAGTCCGTGGCCACAAAGAACGGCGGCTCGGCGCATCTCGATCTCTCGCTGGAGGGCATTTCCTGTGTCGGCTGCGTGTGGTTGATCGAAAAACTCTTCGTCCGCGAGTCCGGCGCGATCCGGGCGGCGGCGCATCCTTCGAGCGGTCGGCTGCATCTCGAATGGCAGCCGGGCCAGTGCGATCTGGAGGCCTTCATGCGCGAG
>JAIYDT010000073.1 GCA_027487355.1 Verrucomicrobiaceae bacterium | reverse complement strand
TGGAATCGATCCGCGCCTCGACGATCTGCGGACCTGCCTTGGTGAAGCGATGGCGGAACTCGACAGTTTCCTTTTGACCCGCGATCAACAACCCGACCGCCTGCTCACCGACCTTCTTGCCGCCGATTTCCAACACCACGGGCCCGGAGGTGACGGCCTCGGTGCCGGTGTTTTCAACCGTGATGCGGAAGACCAGCTCGCGGTCGGTGCCGACCACCTGACGCGAGGTGTCGATGGTGGTGATGGCGAGGTTCTGGAACTGCGCGGGCTTTCCGAAATTTCTAACAAGAAGCTTCGGTCGGGTCGGCATCCCGGCCCAAGCATTCTCCAGACTTTGCCAGGCTCCGGGATTTTCCAGTCGCCAGCCAGCGCGTTGGTCGTCGGTGAAAACGAGGATCTCCTTCGAGGCGTTGCTGCCTTCGTTGAGCCCGAGAGTCGCCACGCCGAGTGCATCATGAGCGCGGAAGGTGCCGCCGACGGGTTGCAGCGAATCCAGCACGCCGAGGACATCGGCGCGATGGGTGAGAGGCGTCGAGGTTTTCGCCTCAGGCGTTGGACCACCGAGCACGACGGTGAAGGCGGTGCCGCGTGGCGCGTCCTTGACCACCTCCTTCGCTTCCTCGATCGCTTGGCGGAAGACCGACTTGCCGTCATGAGTCAGTTCCATCGACGACGAACCATCGATGACCAAGGCAACGTCGCGACTGCCACTGGCCTCGAAGCGTTTCAAGTTGAAGATCTTTTCCGCAAACACCAGGCCACCCGCCGAAAGCAGCAGCACCACCGAGATGATCCGCGTGATCCATCTCGGCTTTCCGGAAAGCACGAAGGAGCCGCCCAGCAGCGCGATGCCGATCAGGGCGGCAGGCAGCACGAACAACCATGGCACGCTCGAATCCGGTGGAACGAAGGGCCGTGCAAGAGCCAGAGCGAGCAAACCTAACAGCAGGCAGCGCGCGGCCATCAAAAGCAGATCTTCCCACTGCATCCGGCGGCGACGGATTGCCAGCGTATCGAAAAGAAATCGCATCGCACCCCAGTCGATCGGCTTCGCAGCCTGCTGGCGGACGAGGTGGATGATGATCGGAATCGCGCCCCCCGCCAGCCCGGCCAGCAACCATGGATTGAGGAAGAGCATTTACTTTCGTCCTCCCAGGTAGCGGAGCAGGGTATCGCGCAACGGCGTCTTCGTGTTCACCGGCACGTAGTCGGCGCGGAGTTTTCCGCAGGCGGAGTCAATGCGTTTTACGAAGCCGCGCAGTCGCTCAAGGTAGGCAGCGCGCACGGCCTGCGGATCGATGCGCAGCATGGCTTCGATGCCTTCGAGGTCGCGGAAGCGCTGGAAGCTCTTGAAGGGAAAGGTCAGCTCCTCCTCGGCGAGAAGATGGAAGACGACGAGTTCATGCTGGCGGTAATCGAAGTGGTGCAGGGCCTCGACGATCTTTTCCGGATCGTCGAAAAGGTCGCTGATGAGAATGACGAGCCCGCGTTTCGGAATGCGTTCGGCGACTTCATGCAAGGGCGTGCCGACGTCGGTGTCGTCGCCTGCTTTGGTGGTATGGAGCTCTTCGAGAATCCGCCGCACCTGGCTGGGACGGCTCCCGCTGCGGATGAAGGCGCGCGTGGACTTGTCAAAGGTGACCAGCCCGGCGGCGTCACCCTGTTTTACGAAAAGATAGGCCAACGCGGCGGCGAGATGTTTGGCGTAGTCGAGCTTGGAAAGTGCCTGACCGTTGACCTTCGCGGCGTGGTCGCCGGTGTAGCTCATCGAGCCGGAAACATCGATCGCAAGGGTCGCGCGGAGGTTGGTTTCCTCGATGTACTGGCGGATGACGTGGCGGTCGCTCTTCGCCATCACTCGCCAGTCGAGGTTCTTCGGATCATCTCCGGGCGAGTATTCGCGGTGCTCCGCGAACTCCACCGAGAATCCCTTGTCCGGCGAAGTGTGCCGACCAGAAAGCGTGCCCTGCATCCGTCGGCGGGCGGACCATTCCAGGCGACGCATCACTCCCATCGTCTCCTCGGGGAGGAGACGCATGCAGTCGGGGAGTTTCAGTTCGGAGTTCAAGAGAGAGGAGTAAGAGTTTTCAACCACGAATGAACGCGAATGGACACGAATGCAGGAGAGTGAACGACGATTTATTCACTGAGGATCTGCAGCATCTTTGAAATTCGTGTACATTGGTGTCCATTCGTGGTTCGTCTTCAAACCACCAGTTCCTCTTTCGGGGCGAGTGTCTTGATCAGTCGTTGAATCACCTCATCACTACTGACGCCCGCTGCTTCTGCGGTGAAGGTGGTAAGCACGCGATGCCGCAGAACCGGCGCGGCGATCGCCGCAACATCCCCGGTGGTGGCATGGAAACGTCCCCGCAGAACGGCATGCGCCTTGGCCGCTGAAATCAGACTGATCCCGGCACGCGGTCCGGCACCCCAGCTCACCATTTCCTTCACGAAGTCAGGTGAGGCGGGATCTTTCGGTCTCGTGGCGCGGGCGAGCTTGGCGGCGAAGTCGATGACGTGATCCCCCACCGGCACGCGCTTCACCACCTCCTGCAAGCGGAGAATTTCCTCGGCGTTCATGAGGTGGCTCACCCCGCCCTTCGACGGACTGGTCACGCGGCGGATGATTTCCCGCTCCTCGGACTCGCTGGGGTAATCGACGATGATGTTGAAAAGGAAGCGGTCGAGCTGGGCCTCAGGCAGGGCGTAGGTGCCTTCCTGCTCGATCGGGTTCTGCGTCGCGAGAACGAAGAAGGGTTTCGGCAACGGCAGCGTGTGCTCGCCGACCGTGACGTGGTGCTCCTGCATCGCCTCCAACAGCGCGGCCTGGGTCTTCGGAGGCGTGCGGTTGATTTCATCGGCCAGGACGAGATTCGCGAAAATCGGTCCGTGCACGAAACGGAAGCCGCGTCGGCCGGTCTCGGGATCGACCTCAAGGACGTCGGTGCCGGTGATGTCGGCAGGCATCAGGTCGGGCGTGAACTGGATGCGTTTGAACGAAAGGTCGAGCGCTTGGGCGAGGGTGGAAACGAGCAGGGTCTTCGCCAGTCCCGGCACGCCGACGAGCAGGGCGTGGCCCCGACAGAAAATGGCCATCAGGGTCTGCTCGATGACTTGTTCCTGGCCGACGATGACCCGACCGAGTTCCTCTTTCATCCGCCCGTAAACGGCATGCATGCGCTCCACTGCGGCCTGGTCGTCGTTCTCGCTCATAAGCGTTCGGCTACGCAGGCACTCTAACGAGACTTTCACTTCCGTAAAATCAGACGAAGACCGCCGAAAATGCCTCTCGATCCTGGGAACTCCGGCCAACGGAAAATCCGTGCGCTTTGCAGGCAGATCGTGATTCCTTGCGGCATGAAGGTCACCACCACGCTCGCCACCAGCCGCACGCCGGATGGCGCACTCTTGTTGCTCCAGGAGCACGATGGCCAGCACTACCTCAAGGTCGGCGGCGTGCAGCTCATGAGCACCAATGCCTCATCTTCCGAGCAGATGATGGCGGAGATTTCCTGCTCCAGCCTGCGCCCGAAGCCCCGCATCCTGATCGGCGGTCTCGGCTTCGGCTTCACCCTCAAGCGCGTGCTGGAGCTCGTTCATCAGGACGCGATCGTCGAGGTTGCCGAGCTGCTGCCGGAAATCGTGCAGTGGAACCGTGAGTTCCTTCGGGAGGTCAATGGCCAGCTCCTCGATGATCCCCGCGTCGTCATCCGCCTCGGCGACGTCTTCGATCCCATCAGCCGCTGTGGCAAAGACCGCTACGACGCCATCCTCCTCGACGTTGACAACAGCCCCGACCCTCTTGTTCAGAAGGGAAATGCCCGCCTCTATCAGCGTCGCGGCCTGGAGCTCGTGAAAAGCGCGCTGAACCCGAAAGGACGAGTCGTCTATTGGTCGGCGAACCGCGATGACGACTTCGCCCATTCCCTCAAGCGGGTCTTTGCCAAGGTCGATTGCATTTCCGC
>JAIYDT010000034.1 GCA_027487355.1 Verrucomicrobiaceae bacterium | reverse complement strand
GGTGAATCGCCCGATTCACATAACTCATTGAAAATTCGTGTGTATTGGCGTTCATTCGCGGTTTTGTTTTCCTCTTAAAGATTACCCACCTTTTCAATCTTCAGGGCCAAGGGCCTGTTCCATACCAGCCTTGGGCAACGCCCAAGGTCCCGGAGACGCAAGATCCCCAAGGGCTGAAGGCCCGTTCCAATGGGTGTCACGTTCGACATCCGATTCACACACCGGCACGAATGCACTGGCAGAAGTCCGCCCGAGGATGCCCGCCACAAAGACGGACGAACCCACTTCAGTCCGCTAGTCTGCCCGGCAGTTTGAACGTGTGTGCGTCAACAGTCGCCTCCAAGGGCAAGGTCTCATGGCCCATCGGTCTGAGACCCGAACAGATCCGCCGCATCACCAGTGACGCCAGCGCACTGAGTGCCAACACCCGTGGCCTAGGCTTGAAGCGCATCCGCTGCGAGTCCTTCGGACAGCTCAACCTGATGCCCCCGGCCTTTGCCGCGGACCACCAGTGTCTGCGACTGGAACTTCCTCTCCAATGCGGAATTCCTCGATACAGATTCTGGTCTCTACAACTACGGCGACAGAAAATCGCCCAGCTACCCGACCAAACATAATAGGAGCATAACTTCAGTTCGTAATTAACGACATATTGAAATAATAACATTTCATAGTCTTCCTAGGCGAATTCAACGGGTAGCAAGTCGAAGCCAAAATCCTCTTGCCACACAGTGAAAGCCGGTGACTCGCTATCCTCCATCGCCAGTCGCAACGGCAGCTCCGTTTCCGCGATCCAGCGGAAGAATTGTATTTCAGGGACCATGATTCATCCCGGCCAATCGTTGGGCATTCCAAAAAAATAGGGCATCGCGAAAGCCCATTATCTCAGCCAAGTGCGCGTCACCAATAGGCAACGGTCACGCTCAATGACGTCCCTTCATGTTGCTTGGCTTGTGGATTGATCGCCATGCGGGAGGCACTTTCTCCTGTCGGCGCACCTTCATCTTAAAGTCCCAGAATCCATGATTTTGGCGCGGGTCAAGCAAACGCTCCATCGCAATGATTAAAAGTTTTTTCTCGCTAGACGTTTTTTAGCCCTGTACCGAAACCTGTTTTTCTAACAGGTAATCCACAAATCTTCTGGAGAAGAAGTGTAACCGATTTCGTCGTTCATCTAGCAGCCTCTGTTCCCCGTCACTTTTCCACGCCGCATACCACCTTGGCTCTCTCAAGCCGCTCTCACACTTCCATGACCACCCTCCGCGCCTTCCTCTTCACCGCCCTCGCCACCATCCTCACGCTGTTCACCGCCACCCCCCAGGCGCTAGCGGCACCGGGCGACCTCGATCCGCTCACCGCGAACCTCACCGCCAGCAGTTTCCTTCAGGCTACGGCCGTGCAGGCGGACGGGAAAACCCTCATCGTGGGGAGCTTCAACACGGTGCTGGGCCAGCCGCGCAACAACATCGCCCGCCTCAATGCCGACGGCACGCTCGACACGGGCTTCAATCCCAATGCCGACGGCGTCGTCAATAGCGTGGCGGTGCAGGCGGACGGCAGGATTCTGCTCGGAGGCAGCTTCGGCCGCGTGGGTACTATCGTGCGCAACAACACAGCGCGGGTGGATGCTGCGGGCGCGCTCGACACGGGTTTCAATCCCAATACGAACGGCCAAATCAATAGCGTGGCGGTACAGGCAGACGGCAAGATTCTGCTCGGAGGCGGCTTCACCAGCGTGGGCGGAACCACGCGCAACCGGATCGCGCGGGTGGACGCCTCCGGAGTTCTCGACGCGGGCTTCAATCCCAATGCGAATAGGGACGTCTTCAGTGTGGCGGTGCAGCCGGACGGCAAGATTCTGCTTGGGGGCTTCTTCAGCAACGTAGGCGGAACAGGGCGTAACCGCATCGCGCGGGTGGATGCCGCAGGCGCACTCGACACAGGTTTCAATCCCAATGCGAACAGCGACGTCAATTGCGTGGCGGTGCAGGCAGACGGGAAGATTCTGCTCGGGGGCATCTTTACCAGCGTGGGCGGAACAGGGCGGAACCGGATCGCGCGGGTGGATGCCGCCGGAGTTCTCGACACGGGTTTTAATCCGAACGCAGCGGGCAGCAACGTGAATAGCATCGCGGTGCAGGCGGACGGCCGGATTCTGTTCGGTGGCCTATTCACTAGCGTGGGCGGGACCACGCGCAACAATATCGCACGAGTGGATGCCACAGGCGCTCTCGACACGGGCTTCAACCCCAATGCGATCGGTGAAATCGATAGTGTGGCGGTGCAGGCGGACGGTGCGGTTCTGCTTGGCGGCGCCTTCTCCAGCGTGGGCGGGACCACGCGCAAAGGGTTCGCCAGGCTAGTCAATGACCTCGCGACCCAGACGCTCAGCGCGCCGGACGCGACGCAGGTCAGCTGGACCCGCGGCGGCAGCTCGCCGGAAGTCTCGCAGGTGACCTTTGAGAAAAGCACAGACAGCGGCACGACCTGGACCGCGCTCGGCAACGGCTCCCGCGTCGGCACCACGGCCAACTGGCAGCTCACCGGCCTCGCGCTCCCGGCCAACGGCCAAGTCCGCGTCCGTGGCCGCGCCAGCGGCGGATACCAGAATGGCAGCTCTGGCATGTTGGAAGCCACTGCAAGCTATGGTATTCCTCTGCCGGGCGTCACTCTGTCCACCGCCAACCTCCTGACGACGGCGACGACGTTGACCATCACCGGCACAAATTTCAGCGCCACGTCTGGGGCCAACACCGTGGCCTTCTCTCCTACGGGGACTGGCACGGTGACGGCGGCGACGGCCACCTCGCTTACGATCAGCAGCCTCTCCGGGCTCACGCTGGGCGCACTGAATGCGGTAGTTACCACCAACGGCCTATCCAGCGGTGGCCCCGTGCAGGTGGCCACGGTGGTCGCACCAGGGCCGGGTGACCTCGATCCGCTCAATGCGAACATCGTCGGCGGCTATGTGGCCTGCATGTCCGTGCAACCGGATGGCAAGACCCTCATCGCGGGCTCCTTTAGTTCAGTCCAAGGCCAGCCACGCAGCAGTATCGCCCGCCTCAACGCCGACGGTACAATAGATATGGGGTTCAACCCAAATGTGATTGGAGCTGTCGACTGCGTGACTTTGCAGGCGGACGGCAAGATTTTGTTGGGTTCTTCCATCAACCAGCTCGGGGGCCAAAAACTCATCAGGTTAAACAACGACGGCACGATCGAAATGCAGAAAGCTGTGGATGGCTCGGTCAAATGTATCGCGGTGCAGGCGGACGGTAAAATTCTACTTGGGGGAGCCTTCACCTTCGTGGGCGGGTCCGCGCTTGTGGGTGGAGGCGAGCGTAATAGGATTGCACGACTGCATGCGAATGGTGCCCTCGATATGGGATTCGATCCCAACGTGAACGGCGTGGTATGGAGCATGGCATTGCAGGCGGACGGTAAAATTCTACTTGGGGGATCCTTCACCAGTGTGAGCGGCACTGCCCGCAATCGAATCGCACGGGTAGATGTCAACGGCATACTTGACGCAGGCTTTGATCCGGACGTAGTCAATGGAAATTCAATTATCCAAGTCAATAGCGTGGTGGTGCAGGCCGATGGCCAAATTCTGCTAGGGGGCAATTTTGACCGCATAAAAAGCAGTCTATTGACGCGCAACCACATCGCACGAGTTGATATCAATGGCAATCTCGACATGGGGTTCAATCCAAATGCAAATTCTCCTGTCAACAGCGTGGCGGTGC
>JAIYDT010000245.1 GCA_027487355.1 Verrucomicrobiaceae bacterium | reverse complement strand
TGCTCCGCATCGAAACCGTCGACATTGTCCTGCCTCTCGATCAGTCGGAGGACCTCACCGCGTGGAAAACCGCTGCGGCGGAGAAGCTCGGGATTGCGGCGGAGCGCATCGACGACGCCCGCCTGCGGAAGCATTCAATCGATGCCCGCCATCGCCGGATCAAGGTTCAGTTGAGGATCGACGTGTCGATCGATGGTCCCTTGCCACCCGAGGCCTTGCCTCACTGGGAGGTTCCCACGCTGCCTGCGGATGCGAAGACGATCGTCATTGTCGGCTGTGGTCCGGCGGGGATGTTCGCGGCGCTGCGATGCCTGGAGCTTGGACTGAAACCGATCGTTCTTGAACGCGGCAAGGATGCCAGCGCGAGACGTTTCGATCTCGCCCCGATCCTCCGTGAGGGGCGTGTGATCGAGGAATCCAACTACTGCTTCGGCGAGGGCGGGGCCGGGACCTTTTCCGATGGCAAGCTCTACACCCGCGCCACCAAGCGTGGCCCGGTTGCGAAAGTGTATGAAATCCTCGTCGCCCACGGCGCGCCGCCGAAGATTCTAACAGACGCGCATCCGCACATCGGTTCGAACCTCCTGCCGAACGTCGTCAAGGCGATGCGTGCCTCGATTCTCGCCGGTGGCGGAGAGGTTCGCTTCCAATCGAAGGTCACCGATTTCCTGCTCGATGGCAGCAACCTTCGCGGTGTGGTGCTGGCCTCAGGCGAGGAACTTCCCGCCGCTGCGGTGATCCTGGCCACCGGGCATTCGGCGCGCGACATCTACCGGCTTCTTGCGGCGAGGAATATCCTGATGGAGGCGAAGCCCTTTGCGGTCGGCTTCCGGATCGAACATCCGCAGCCCTTCGTGGATCGCATCCAGTATCATCTTTCCAAGGATGAGGAACGCCCGCGTCTCCTTCCTGCCGCCCGCTATCGGCTCGCGACAAAGATTCGGGGTCGTGGCGTCCATTCGTTCTGCATGTGTCCCGGCGGCTGGATTGTCCCGGCCTCGACCGAGAACGACGAGGTGGTGGTCAATGGCATGAGCCTGGCGCGGCGTGACTCGCCGTTCGCGAATTCCGGCATGGTGGTGACGGTGGAACCGGAGGACACGAAGCACTTTGAAAAGGAACATGGCATCCTTGCGGGTCTCGCCTACCAGAAGGAACTGGAACGCACCGCCAAGATCGCCGGCGGTGGCGGACAGATCGCCCCCGGCCAGCGGGTGACGGATTTCCTCGCGGGGAACATTTCCTCAAGTCTGCCGGAGATGAGCTATTTCCCCGGGGCGAATCCGGCACCGCTTCATGAACTCCTGCCGAAGGGCATCGTCAGCCGCATGCGCGAAGGGCTCCGGCTCTTCGGACAACAGATGCACGGTTACACCAGCAGGGACGGACTTCTGTTAGGCTTCGAGACACGGACCAGCTCGCCTGTTAGAATCCCGCGCCGTGACGACACGCTGGAGCATCCTGAGATCATCGGTCTCTTTCCCTGCGGCGAGGGTGCGGGTTACGCGGGAGGCATTGTAAGCGCCGCGCTGGACGGCATGCGCGTCGCAGAGGCGGTGGCGGAATGAGTTTTCCTGCCAGTTCCGTTTACAATGGAACTCCTCGTTTGGAATGTCGCCCCATTCGGCGGCGAACTACATCTTCAAGTGTTTGACTTGGGGCAGGATCAACGTGGTCCTGCCCGAATGAATGCCCCCGGACAAGCGGGGGCCACTTGAAAGAATATGCCATCCACTCCATTCATCACCGCCGGAGTCATCCTTGCGGGGATTGTGTTCCTCATCGCCACCTATCAATGGATCCTCCGGATCATCGGGGTCGTGATCATTCCACAAAACGGCATCGGTATTGTAACCAAGAAGTTCGTCCTGTTCGGGCCCAACAAGATCCTGGCCGACGGCGAGATCGTGGCCCTCAAGGGTGAGGCCGGCCTCCAAGCCGACGCCCTCGCGCCCGGCCTCCATTTCTGGCTGTGGCCCTGGCAGTATTCGATCCACACCGAGCCCTTCACGGAAATCGAGGAAGGTCTGATCGGCATCGTGGAAGCCGCTGGTGGCAGGCCGATATCCGGAGGGCGCGTCATCGGCAACGCCGTCGAATGTGACTCGTTCCAGAGCGTTCGAGACTTTGTCGAAAAGGGAGGTGAGCGTGGACCGCAGATGGCCGTCATCCCTCCTGGAAAGTACCGCATCAACACCGCGTTCTTCTCCGTCATGCGCGAGCGCGCCCTCGAGATCGAGGACAACATGGTCGGCGTGGTGACCACCAAGGAAGGCACTCCGCTGCCAACCGGTGAGATCGCCGGTGGTGAGGTCCCCGGCCACAACATGTTCCAGGACGGCCAGCGCTTCGTCGAGGCCGGCGGCTACAAGGGTCTTCAGGAGCAGGTGCTGCTCGCAGGCCGCTATTATGTGAACCCGCGCTTTGCCACCGTGCAGACTTATCCGATGACCGAAGTGCCGATTGCCAATGTCGGAGTCGTGATCGCCTATGTGGGTTCGGCTGGCGTCGATGTGACGGGTGAGGCCTTCAAACACGGCAACCTGGTTTCCCCCGGGGAAAAAGGTGTCTGTGTAACACCGCTCGACCCCGGTCGCTATCCGATCAACCCGCTCACCCACAAGGTCGAGTGCGTCCCCACCGCCAACGTCGTGCTCAACTGGGCCACTGGAAAATCCGAGGCCCACAAGCTCGACCAGAATCTCAGCACGATCACGGTCCGCTCGTCTGACGGTTTCACGTTCAACCTCGACGTCAGCCAGATCATCCACATCCCGCGCAACGACGCACCGAAGGTGATCGCCCGCTTCGGCAGCGTGGCGAATCTCGTGACCCAGG
The DNA here is from genome assembly GCA_027487355.1 of Verrucomicrobiaceae bacterium. Classification (GTDB taxonomy): domain Bacteria; phylum Verrucomicrobiota; class Verrucomicrobiia; order Verrucomicrobiales; family Akkermansiaceae; genus Luteolibacter. The sequence continues at coordinate 20,423 of JAIYDT010000245.1, read as the reverse complement.
TGCTCGAACCCACGATCGGCAACTACTTCCGCAACGCCGCTCAGGGATCCGATGCCATCGCCTTCCTCAAGCAGCGCCAGGAACGTCAGGATGATGCCAAGCGTGCCATCTCCGGCGCTCTCGGCGACTACAACGTCGGTGCGGTCGATACGCTGATCGGTGACATCGTTCCGCCCGAGTCGCTGATGAAGACCCTGACTGACCGCAAGATCGCCGAGCAGGAAAAGGTGACCTACGGCACCCAGATCGAAGCCCAGTCCACACGTCAGAAACTGGAGCAGGCCAAGGCCCTCGCCGACACGCAGGCCCGCGTGGTCGATGCCGAGCGAAAGGTCCAGATTTCCGACTACGATGCGCAGGCCGCCGTCAAGAAGGCGGAAGGTGAGGCGAAGTCGAAGACCATTCAGGCCGATGCCGACGCGATGGTGGTCACCACGGTCGGTCAAGCCACCGCCAAGAAGACCCTTGCGATCGGTAACGCCGAGGCCGAGGTCACCAAGGCGAAGATCGAATCGATGGAAGCTGGAAACTACGCCGCGATCCAGGTGGCCCAGGCTCTCGCGGGCAGCGGTTTCAAACTGGTCCCCGAAGTCATCGTCGCCGGCGGTGCCAACGGCCAGGGCGGAGGAGGAACACTGGTCGATGTCCTGCTCGCCAATCTGATCCGCGATCAGGCAGCGAAGCCCGCGATGGCTGCCAAGCCTTCTGCCCCCGAGGTTGAGGTCGTTTGAGCGAGATCGCTCGTAAAGCCAGACGTGCGACCGGGTCATCTGGTCGCACGTCTTTTTTTACACGTGGAAGACACAAAAGACCGAAGGGATTTCGCCAAGCATTGACGGGACATCGCGGTCTTTCCAGCCTCACAGGGTGAACATCGTCTCTGCCGAACAAGTCCATCAATCCCTCAATTGGCCGTCCCTGCTCGATGCCCTTCAGACGACCTTCGCCGGCGCGTTCACCATGCCGCCGCGGCAGGTGCTGCGGTTGGATGACTCCACGTACGACGCATTTGCCCTGCTTCCGGCATGGAATGACGATGTCATCGCGGTGAAGGCCTTCACCTACTTTCCCGAGAATCCACCACCACATCCATCGCTTCATTCACAGATCCTGTTGTTTGATCGGCGTCATGGACAACCGCTGGCCTTGATCGATGGCACCAGCGTCACCTGGTGGCGCACCGCCGGGGTATCCGCCCTCGCTTCCTGTTTCCTTTCACGCGAGAATTCGGAGACGCTGCTTCTGTTAGGCACTGGAAAACTCGCTCCTTTCCTGATCCGGGCTCATGCCAGCGTGCGTCCGCTGACGCGTGTCATCGTCTGGGGCCGGAGTCCGGAGAAGGTCGAGACCCTGCTCTCAGGCATGCGGGAGCAGCTGCCGGAAATCAACTTTTCCTCCAGCACATCCATTCCGGAATCCTGCGGCCTGGCAGACATCGTCGTCTCCGCCACCGGCTCGCACGAGGTGCTGGTGAAGGGCGGGTGGATCCGCCCCGGCACTCATGCCGATTTCCTTGGCAATCATCATGCCGACAAGCGTGAGTGCGACACCGAACTGGTGCTTCAGTCGCGGGTGTATCTCGACACCCGCATGAACTGCTTCAAGGAAGCTGGCGAAATCCTGCTGCCCATCGCCGAAGGACGTTTCACGGAGGAACAGGTCGTCGGTGAGCTTTCGGAACTCTGCTCCGGAACGGTGGCGGGCCGAGTTTCCGACGATGAAATCACGCTTTTCAAGTCGGTCGGCGCCGCGCTCGGCGATCTGGCTGCCGCACGGATGGTGTGGCTGGCTTCACGCGGATGAGGATTCAGCGTGAACGTGGCGACTGGCCGCGTGGGGTGAGTGTGATGTCCTCCTGCGGAACCTTTGCACCCTCTTCGATCCACTGGCGGATGAGTTCGAGCTCCTTCGGTTTGAGACCGTGGCCGGTCGGAGGCATGGCCCCGACCTGGTCGTCGGAGAGGGTCATGACTTGATAGAACCGGCTTTTCTCCGGAGCTCCTAGAACAATGAGTTTGCCGGGCCCGGTGATCGAGGCGAGGGCCTTGGTGCTGTTGAAGGAAGGCATGTTCGGCAGTCGGATTACGCCGTGACAATGCACGCAGCTGCCCTCCAGGATGGGTCGGACTTTGTCGAAGGAGGTGCGGGTTCCACCGCTTGCCGTTGAAGGGCCACTTGGAAGACAACCACTCAGAACCATGAAAAGCAGCGGTAGCGCGAGGGGGACGAATGCTTTCAAACGCGTTGGAGAGATCATGGGAATCACCTTGTAGTTCTGACCGCGAGAGGTCCAGCAGATGAAGATGGGATCGTCGGAGGTTTGCAGTGGATGTCGCCGACCCTTCTCACTGGGCAGGCAAGTTGGCAGTGATTTTCCGGGCCTCTGACTCCCAGATCGAGCGGCTGTAGCCAAGGTGCAAGGATGACGGGGCGAATAGCCGCTTATCATCCCTGGCGTCGACAAACCATCTGCCTTGCGGCCCGTTCTTCGGCGCACGGGTAGAGAAGCCCTCAGGGATATAGGTGGGTGGCGCGGACTGGATTTTCTTCCACAGGCCGAGGGCATTCCATTCAGACTCCGGCTTGAGGCTCGAGTGTCTGCCGTAGGCCTTGCCCAGCTCCTTGGGCAAGGATCCCAGTGGGCCACTGGCGAATTCGTTCAGGATGCGGGAGTCCCCCACCGGGTTGTCGAGCAGCCCGCAGTTGGCAAAGCAAATGCAGATCGCGAGGTTCACCAGCCCGAGCCCGAAGATCAGTTTCAATCCATGATGGCGCTCTGGCAGGTGTTTCATGACAATCGTGGGAAACTCCATTCAAAGCCAGACCCTGTTGCATGCGGTTGGCGCGAACAATCTCCAATTTCTCCTGAGGTTGCTTCACGGGCGATCTTATTCCGTGCCATCGACCTCGCTCCTGCGCTACCCTCCCCGCATGCCGTTCAGCCATTTCGGATTTCGAGAGGAGATTCTCCGCGCCATTCAGAAAGCAGGATACACCCGTCCTACCCAGGTCCAGTCAGCCGCGATCCCGAAGGGGATGGCAGGGAACGATCTGATCGCGATCGCCCAGACGGGCACGGGAAAGACGGCCGCCTTCGTGCTGCCGATGCTCCACCGGCTTTCGGAAAAGCGTGCCGAGAAGTCACGCGGGGTGCGCGCACTGATCCTCGCGCCGACCCGTGAGCTCGCCCTGCAGATCATGGAGAACTTCCGCACCTACGGGCAGTTTCTCCGCATCCGGGTGGCGGCGATCTATGGCGGGGTCGATGAGGCTGAGCAGATTGCGATCCTGAAGAAGGGCGTTGAGATCATCGTGGCCACTCCCGGCCGGCTGATCGATTTCATCGGCCGGCTGAAAGTGGATTTCGAATCGCTGGAGACTCTGGTCCTCGATGAGGCCGACCGGATGCTTCACATGGGCTTCCTCCCGGACATTGAGACAATCGTGGAGAATCTCCCCAAGCGCCGCCAGACACTCATGTTCTCGGCAACGTTTCCGAAGGAGGTCGAGTCGCTGGCGCGACGCTTTCAATATCAGCCTTCGATGGTGCAGATCGGTCGGCGCTCGAACCCGGCGGACACTGTCGCGCAGTGCGTCTATGAGGTTCAGGGACACCTGAAGGGGCTGTTGCTGTTGGAGCTGCTGAAACAGCCGAAGTTCAAGCGAGTGCTGGTTTTCGTCCGCATGAAGGATGGGGCCGATCGCCTGACCGATTACCTGAAGGCTTCCCAGGTTGATGTGGTCAAACTTCATTCCAGCCGCACGCAGGAGCAGCGGATGAAGGCGCTCCAGGATTTCAAGGATGGCAAGGTGCAGGTCATGGTCGCAACTGACATCGTGGCGCGTGGCATCGACATCGACGGTGTGACCCAGGTGGTGAACTTCGACCTTCCGGTCAATCCTGAGGATTACGTCCACCGCATAGGCCGCACAGGTCGGGCGGAGGCGGAGGGTGAGGCGATCAGCTTTGTTCCGAGGGGAGAGCTAAACCTCCTTAACATCCTCGAACTCTTCATCGGCCAGAGATTGGATCGGAAGAAGTTGCGCGGCTTCGACTACCATCAGGTCGTGCCGCAATCCCCGGTCACTGAAAAGCCGGCGAAGCGCGACTGGCGGAAGCGCACCCGCGAGATGGAAGTGAAGCGCGAAGGAAAGAAGCCATCATTCCAAACTGCGAAGAAGGTTGCGGAAAAAGGGGTCCCCAAACGCGACCCAAGAAGATGAGCCCGACCGGGGAGTGATGGATTGATGATGGATTGTTCAGGGAAGTCTTACATAGGGACAGACAATAAGACGTGACTAAGCCTATCGTAGAAGCGCAAATGCCTTTTCAGTGGCGTGTGGCGGGAATGATGGTGGCTGGCGTGCGGCTGGAGTCGATGAGCTTCCGGATATCTTCCTTGTCCTTGGAGATGACGACCGATCCATCGACGCGAAGCACGAGCGTGTCCGGTATGGAAGGGCTGATCAGGAGGACCTCAAATGGCGGTCCCTCGACGGACTCCGGGAAATAGCACCAATCGCCGCTGCTCGGCTTGTGGACCTTGTAGCCTGCCAACCATTCCTCGGCGGTCGTCTTGTCAGGGAAAGCCCCATGGTGATTGAGGGAGTATTCCATGGCGCGGACATGGAATTCCTGGAGATTCGCGGTAAGGGCAATGGTATCAGCCTTCTGGAGTTGACGAAGAATGAGCGGGCCGGACAGGACGGCCAGTCCAATGAGTCCGCAGACGATTCCGGTGACGATGCCCGCGATGGCCATGCTACCACCGGAAAGAGTGCCGTTGGATTTCTTGATCTTGTTCAGCGAGACGATGCCCATAATCACCGCCGGGATGCCGGTGAGGAAGCTGCAGCAGAGGGATAGGATGCCGGTGACCAGTGACCAGATGGCGAGCTTGCTGGTCTTCGAAGGAGCAGGGGGATGCGCGTGAGAGTGTGGCTGCAATTCCATGTTTTGTTCAACAGGCCCAAGGCTTGGGGGGACAAGCGCAAAGCACGCATCTCAATGGGATCTGAACCAACCGGTGATGCTCATGCGTGTCTTGTGGGCAGGGAGCACCTCATGCCAGAATTCTCCGGCGAGGAAGCAGACCAGGGTGCCGAGGCGCGGCTCGATGATCTCGAGCGCACCGGTTTTCGCGCCGGAGGTGGTCCAGAGCTTCAACTCGCCCCCGTCGCCCGGCTGCCAGTCGGGATTCAGGTAGAGGATGACGGTGATGACCCGCTCACTGGTCCCGGTGTGGCGGTCGAGGTGCGGCTTGTAGAAGGCTCCTTTCGGATACATGGCGAAGTGGCCATCGAAGTCCTGCAGTCCGAGATAGAGGCTGCGATTGAGCGCCAGACGGAGGGTTTCGAGTTTCTCAAGATAGACCGTCTGCCCGGCCGTGGCATCTTCAGGCCGCAGCCATAGGATCTGGTCGCTGCGGATCTCTTCGCGCACCTCCAGACCCTTTCCGCGTCCGACGCCCGCTCGCTTGAAGGCACCTTGGTCGCAGCCCTGTTCACAGTCCTGTTGCAGGCGTCTTGAGTCCGCATCAGGCAGGTAGCCGGGCTGGGTGCTCCAGCCCTGGCGTTCGATCGCGTTGATGAGGTCCTCCACGGAATTGAAGAGCTTTATCTCGGGGGGATGCACCAGACAATTCGAGCGTCGGCACCGTGCATCCGGCATGATGCCGTCTCAGTTTGCACCAATGACAGGCTGGCGATTGCGTTGGGGAATGCAGGCCTTAGCAGTGAATTTGGAGATCCGTCCAACCTCGGACTCTCCCCGCACCCACATGAACCTGCGAACCTACACCTCATTGAGTGCGATCCTCGCATTCGCCTCCGGGGGTGCGCTAGTGGCCCCCATGAATGCCATGGCCCAGCAAGCGGGAGTGGAGGAACTCACCCGCGGGCCGGTGCACGAGGCCTTTGCCGAAACCGTCAGCTATGATCCCCAACCCGGTATTCTGGTCAATACTGAGCCGCCGACCCTGATCGAGGAAATCCCTCCCAGCCAGCAGCTTGAAGGGGAAAACGTGGCATGGATTCCTGGCTACTGGGGTTGGGAGGATGAGACAAACGATTTCATCTGGATCAGCGGCATCTGGCGCAACGTTCCACCCGGCCGTCAATGGGTGCCGGGTTATTGGGCACAAGCTGGGGAGCAATGGCAGTGGACGTCGGGCTACTGGGCTGGCCAGACCGAGCAGGAGGTCACGTATCTTCCTCAACCGCCGAAGTCCCTTGAGAACGGCCCCAGCGTGGAGGCTCCTTCCAGCGACAACATCTGGATCTCCGGAAACTGGAGGTATCGGGAGGATCGATACGCCTGGCAGCCCGGCTACTGGGTGCCGCCCCAGCAGGACTGGATCTATCAGCCAAGCCATTATCAGTGGACCCGCCGGGGCTATGTCTATGTCGATGGTTACTGGGACTACAATCTGGCCCGTCGTGGGGTGTTGTTCGCACCTGTTCGATTCCAGCGCGAGGTCTATGCCCGCCCCGGCTATCGCTACACGCCGTCGATGGTGATCGCGGTCGGTGCTTTCCTGAACCACCTCTTCGTCAGACCCAGTTACGGGCACTATTACTTCGGCGACTACTATGAACCCAGTTATCAGGCCGCCGGCTACGTGACGCTTTTCAACTACCACACCGATCGCCACGGCCATGACCCGATCTATGCCCAGAGGCGTTGGGAGCATCGCAATGAACAGGGCTGGGAACAGGCCCGTCGGGACGACTACGACTACTATCGTAACAACGCAGCCGGACGCCCGGCCCGCACCTGGGCGGCGATGAGCGCCTTGGCTGTGGGCTCCCGTCGTGGCCAGCGCGACAACAGCGATTTCGCCGTTCCGCTCACCGCCTACATCAAGAATCCCGGTGGCAGGCAGGCCTTCGAGGAGCTTGGTAAAAGGCAGCAGACGAGACTCGTCGAACAACGTGAGGCGATGCGGAAATTCGGTCAGGATCGCCAGCAACTCGAAGGCCGTGCGACAGAGCGGACCTCCATTGGCACGGATCAGCCGCCTCAGGTGGTTCGTGAAAAGTTCGGAAGGTCTCCGATCGTGGCGAAGCCAGCAGGGGACTTGTCCACCAAGGACACACCGCCGAAACTCCGCGAGCCGAGGATCGCACCGCCTGTCGTTGCACCTGAAAGGCCGCGCGATGGAAAGGAACCTTCCCCGAAAAAGCCCTTGCCGATCCCGGATCGTGGTCACAATGGGATTCCTGGAACTGATCCAAGAGGGAAGGACGCGCCACGCCCCGAACGCAAGCCGGAGGTCACTCCGCCAGCACGTCCGCGTCCGCAGGTGCTTGAGAAAGTCACGCCGCCTGAACGCCCGCGTCCGCAGGTGCCTGAGAAAGTCACTCCTCCTGAACGCCCACGTCCGCAGATGCCTGAAAAGATCACACCGCCTGAACGTCCGCGCCCGCAGCCGCCCGAGCGAGTGGCCCCGCCGGTGCGTCAGCCTGAGGTGCCGAGGCTGCCTCAAGGTCGGCCGCAGCAACCACCTCAGAAGGGCAAGCAGGCCGAAGGAGCGAAGGATGGAAAAAGGGAAAAGCCCTGAGATCCAGGGCCTGATGGAGCCAACCCGTGGTGGGAGGTTCCTTGCCGACGGAAGCCGACCGGTCGACCCATGGATGGACCTGTCGTGCAGCCTGCCGCGTCCGATCGTCCATCAACCCTCACGCACCAAGATACTTCGCCACGGCATGAGATCTCGAGCGGACATGGAGCTTCGAGTAGATCCTCTCGATGTGGGTGTGAACGGTGGAATAGCTGATCCCGAGTTCGGCGGAAATCTCCTTGTAGGCGTAGCCTTTCACCAACAGTTCGAGCACCTCGATCTCGCGGGGCGAAAGGTTCTCCGCTTCCCGGGGAGAGGGACCTGCCTGCTTGAACGATTGCACAACCTTTCGAGCGATGAAGCTGGTCATCGGTGCCCCCCCGGCGAAGGCATCGCGCACGGCCGCAACGAGCTCTGCGGCGCGCGGTGGCTTGATCAGGTAGCCGCTGGCTCCGGCGGCGAGGGAGTTGAAGATGGCGTCAACATCCTCGTGGACGGTGAGCATCACGAACTGCGCGTTCGGCATCACGGACGACAGACGGCGCACGCATTCCACGCCGTCGATGCCGGGCAGGTTGATGTCCATGAACACCACGCGAGGGGAGAGTCCCGGGAGAAACCTGATCGCCTCCTCGGCATTCGGAAACTCACCGACACAGACCATGTCCTTTTCACGGGATAATATCTTCACGAGACTGCTTCGGATCGCAGGGCTATCCTCGACGACAGCCACGCTGATCCGTTCCACCTGAGTGTTTTGCTTCATGAGGGTTTCTGGTATCGGGGAAATCACGGATCGACCCTGGGACTCCTGGCAGGTTTCCGCCTAGTCGGCAATTCTGCCGATTTGCTCGGCAGTGAAATGCTGCTTCATGACCATCTCGACCGTCGTGCCCTGGCCCGGCGCGCTGCGGCAGGTGTAGGTCCCGCCAATCTGTTGGAGCCTCTCGCGCAGGTTGCCGAGGCCGTCGCCAGCCGCGACGGCGGGGCCCGGGGAAAAGCCGATGCCGTTGTCCTCGATCGTCAGCCGCAGGCAATCGGTTTCAAGACCCAGTTTGAGGCGGATCTCGCTGGCATGGGCGTGCTTGACGATGTTGTGCAGCACTTCCTTGGTGGCGAGGTAGAAATGATGTCGGGAAGGCGCGTCCAGCACCATCTCCGGGAGTGTTTCGGGGATGTCGAGCCGGCTTTTCAATCCAGCCGTGCGGGCATAGGTCTGGACGAAGGAACTCAGGAAGAGGGCAAAGCCTTCGAGGGTGTCATGGGTTGGATTGACTGCCCAGACAATCTCGTCGAGCGCCCGGGTGACATCTTTTGCAGTGGTGAATATCTCATTGATATGTTCACCGGCGCGTTGTGGATCGCTTTCCAAATCTCCCTGGGCCAGTTCGCTCAGGAGTGCGACATGGGTCAGGCTCGAACCCACGTCGTCGTGAAGATCCCGGGCGATGCGTGCCCGTTCCTCTTGAACCGCCTGTTCACGCTTCAGCCGTTCGATCTTGATCCGCGATTTCATCCTCTCCCTGCGGCGCACCGCCAGGGCCACGATCAAAACGGCTCCGATCACGACGATCACGCGAAACCAAGTCGTCTGCCAGTAGTGCGGTTTGAGGGTGATGTCCAACATGGCTGGGGTGGGGGACCACAGCCCGTTGCCGTTCGAGGCGGAGACCTCGAAGCGGTAATGGTTGGGGGCGAGGTTCCGATATTCCACAACTTTCTGGCCGCTGGGCTTTCCCCATTCCGTCTCCAGTCCGAAAAGGCGGTTGCGGAAGGTCAGCCGTTCCGGTGCGGAGAAACTCAGTCCGGTCACCTCCAGCTCCAGCCGCAGGGCGCCAGGGGGCAGGACCACCTTTCCATCCTTCACCTCGAATGGCTGCCCATCGACGAGCACCCTCTCGATGAACACTGGCGGCGTTTGTTCATCTTCCTGGAAATCCTCCGGCCTCAGGATTGCGAAGCCTCGGGTGGTTGCAAAGGCCATGCGCCCATCTGACATCCTCACCGGTGGGGTGATGGTGAATTCCTCGGAGAGCAATCCGTCAGACCGCCTGATGATCAGCGGATGAAGTTCCTCGGCCGTTCCAGAGATGATGGCGCTGACCTCCTTGGCGTTTAAAACGGCCAGCCCTCGGTTGGTGCCGATCCAAAGTCGGCGCTCGCGATCCTCGATGATCTGCGAGACCGTATCATCGGGGAGTCCGTTGCGGCTGGTGACGGTGATGAAACGCTCTCCCCTCAGCACGGACAGACCACCACCTGCAGTGCCGATCCAGAGGTTGCCCGACAGATCGACTTGAATCATCCGGATCACCTCGCTGATCAACCCATCAGCACGACCGAAGTGCCTCCACCCGCTCCCATTCTTCCGGAACAATCCTCCGCCTCGTGTGCCGACCCAGAGAGTGCCGTCCTTCTCCTGCTGCAGACCCTTGATCTGTTCACGGCCACCTCCGTAGTTCACCTGATTCATCTTGCCACCCTGAAGGTGAAAGAGACGCCCGTCTCCCAGGCCGGTCCAGATGCTTCCATCGAGATCCTCACAGATGACCCAGACCTCCGAAGTCCCGACACCAGTGGTGTGGTTTGCCACCACCCAGGTGTCCTTGAACTGGTAGAGCCCTGAGTTTCCTCCGATCCATACGCTTCCGTCGCGGGCGGTGATGGCGGCATTGCCGCTATTCAGCTGGCTCAGTTTCGGGTCCACACTCAGCCGTGCGGTGCGACCTTCGCTCCATCGGTAGAATCCACGTCCCTGGGTGCCGACGATGAATTCTCCGGGTTCGAATTCGACCAAGGCTCCAATGAAGTTTGCTCCCTGTCCTGCTTCCTTGTCATCGATCAATGCCATGGAGAGCTTGCGCTGATTCAGCGCATAGAGGCCATTGCAGGAGCCCATCCAGGTCTGTCCATCCGGAGTCACAGTCACGAACTCGATGAAGTCCTGGGCGTTTCCGATATCTCTCGGGATGGTGAAAAGCCTGCCGTCCCTGATGCCAAAAATCCCATTGCGGAAAGCGGTCAGCCACAGGGTCCCATCCGGCCCGACGTCCATCGAGCTGAAGTCCACCTCGGGCGGAAGCGTCAGGGAATGCCAGCCACGTTCGTCGCGACTCCAGAGTCGATGCTGGTTGTCCAGGATGTGGAGCCTTCCCTTGCGATCCTCGCACAACAGGTTGGCACGACGTGGCCCCGGTCCTTTCGGCCGGGTCCAGGCATTCGATTTCCAATGATAGGGCTCCTGCCCGCCAATGATGATCCAGAGAGTCCCCGCGCGTTCCCGGAACAGGGCGGTCAACATGCCGGCTCCGCCGGTCGGAGAGCCCGGCACCACGACAAAGCGGTCGTGCTCCAGATATCTGAATCCGGAGATGGTGGAAACCCAGAGGCGCCCCGCGTCATCCTCCGCCAGGGCGAGTATGGACGCCGACGGCAGTCCGTCTTCCTGGGTGTAGGTTCTTTCAACCCGACCGTTCCGAATCGCACTGACCCCACCTCCCTGGGTGCCGACCCACAGCGTGCCGTCGCTGCTTTCCAACAGCGCGAAGACCGTGATCGCACCAAGGCCTTCCTGGAGTCCGTAGAGCTTGAAGTTCACTCCATCGAAGCGGGCCAGACCTCCGTCGGTCCCGATCCAGAGAAAGCCATCCCGTGTCCGGGTGATCGCCCGCACACGATCATGTGGCAGACCGTCCCGACTGCTCCAGTTCCGCAGCAGCACCTCCATCGGCGGCTTCGTTCCCTTCGCCAAATCCGCTGCCATCACACACAGCGATCCGGCGAGGACGAGCAACAAGCTGATCATACGAAATGGCACGGCTTCGATTTGTGCGCCCGTCCTGCGGGGGAGGAAAGCAAGAAGCCGTGGAATTTCTGCCGACACGACTGTCGGCATTTTTGCCGACTGCCGCTGTTTCGGAATTCGGGCACGGTCCTCCCCAAAACCACAGGAATCCGCGCTCTGCGGTTCGGATCCAGCCCCGCAGATCCGCCTGTTTTCCCTACGATCCTAAGTCCAGACTTCCAATGAAACTCCGTCGCTCCTCCTTGTTGAGTTCATCTCTCCTCCTCCGATCCATTATTGCCCTTGGTGCATGGGCCTCCACCGGACAGCTTCATGCCGCCGACATCTACTGGGATAGTGATGGCGCAACCGCCGGCGGAAGTTCGGGCACCACGGCCACAGGAAACTGGGGAACCAGCGCCTTCTGGTCCACTGATTCCACGGGGGCCTCGCCCACCACTGCAACCTGGGCGGGCACGGATACGGCCGTCTTTTCAGCGGGCACGGATGTAACCGGTGCCTCCACCGTCACAATCAATGCGAATACCGCTGCGGCAGGTCTGAAGTTCGAGGAAGGCAACATCACCTTCGTCTCCGCGACCAGTGCCAAGAGCCTCACCCTTTCCTCCAATCTTGACCTGACCTTGGGCTCGCGGGGGGTCGTGTTCGGCACCACCACCGCGGCCACCACGGTCAATCTTCTGCTCGGGTCGAATTCACTCACGCTGAACACCGGCAACCTCGATCTGTATGGAACCAACACCATGGCGGGTGCGACGTTGAAAAGCGGCAACATCACGATCGGCAACGCCAGCGCGTTCGGGACCACCGGCACCGTAACCCTGGGCGACACCGCTGCAAGTTCATCACCGAGGTTCAGGATGAGAACCCTCAGCCTGAGCCGGCCCTTTGTTCTTCAATCCGGCACCGGATTCACCCTCAGCGCGGCGCTCGACAATGTAGGCTTCAACAGTCCGACCATCACCGGCGGCGTCACCAGCACGGGAACAGGCACCACCAATCTGACCATCAGCAGCATCATCAGCAATGGATCCGGCAGCAGCACGACCTTCACCGCCAGTGGCAGCGCGATTAACCACACCGGCACGCTCTCGCTCAGAAACAGCGGCACCAACAACGTCGCGGGCAATGCTCCGACAGGCACGATCAACATCACTGCTCCCATCGGGTCCAATGTTGCAGCAGTGTCGATCAGCAACGATGCGGCAGGCACATCACCCGCAGCAACCACGGACGTCGGAACTCAGTTGGTTGCTTTTGGCAGCACATCCAATGCCTACACCGGTGCCACCACCATCAACGCCAACGCAACGCTCCGGCTCTCCGTCAACGACGTGATTCCGGATGGCGGGGGCAAGGGCGGTGTCGTCGTCAACGGCAGGCTCGACCTCTTTCAGTCCGACACGACGAAGAGCGAGACCATCAACGGACTTAGCGGCAGCGGAGTCATCACCCGCAGCTCCACCGGCACCACCACGCTGACCGTCGGGTCGAACGGGGCGACCAGCACCTTCAGTGGAGTCATCCAGAACGGGGCGGGGACGGTTGCCATCACCAAGACCGGCTCCGGCACCCTCACTCTAACAGGAAACAACACCCAGACCGGAACCACCAGCATCCGGGCCGGCACCCTTCTCGCGGGCAGCAACAACGCCCTTGGTGCCGGATCCGTGAGCCTCGGCTTCTCCACGCCTGCCACCCTCCTTACCAACGGGGCCTTCACCATTCCCAATGCCATCCAGGTGAGCGCCAATCCGAGCTCCGGCACCCACACCCTCGGCGGCAATACCGACAACTCCTCGACCTTCTCCGGTGCCATCCTGCTCGCAGGAAATGCCACCATCTCCCAGGCCGCCACCACCGATGGTAATGCCCTCAATCTAACAGGCGGCATCGGTGCGAACAACCCCGGCACCCAGACCCTCACCTTCGCCGGACCTGGAGATATCAACGTCTCCACCACTCCCATCACCAACGGGACCATCGGCGTTGTTGCCGTCAAAGTCACCGGAGGGAAAACCACCTTCTCCACCGCCAACACCTACACCGGCAACACCAGCGTCGAAGCAGGCGAGCTCGTGCTCCAGAACGCCACTTCCCTCGCCAACGTCTCGACCGTCGAGATCACCAGCGGGGCCACGCTCAAGCTCGACTTTGTCGGCACCGACACCATCGCCAGGCTCACCTTCAACGGCATCCAGCAAGCGGCTGGAACCTGGGGCGCGCCCGGCTCCGGTGCTGCCAATGAGGACGCCCGCATCACCGGCACCGGCCTTCTTCTGGTCGAGCCCACCGATTTCATCTGGACCAATACCAGCGGCGACGAGAAATGGTCCACCGCCGCCAACTGGGATGTCAATCTCGCGCCTACGACCGGCGTGACCCTGCAGTTCCCTGCGGCAGTTGATACGGACCTGATCAATGACCTGGCATCGGGGAGCTCCTTCTCGAGCCTGCTGTTTGTAAGCGGTGCCCCAGCCTACACCATCGATGGCACGAACTCCCTCAACCTCACCACTGGCATCACGAACTCTTCCACTGAGCAGCAGACCCTCGGCTTCCCGATCGTCCTGGCCTCCACCGGTGCCTTTCCCATCAATGTGGGAAGTCAGGGAGTGGTTCTGAATGGCGACCTCAGTGGCACCGTCGGCCTCAGCAAACTCGGCACGAGCACCCTCAAGCTCACTGGCACCAACACCTACAGCGGGAACACGACAATCTTCTCCGGCGATATCTGGGCCACCGGAGCTTCGTCGCTGCCAAGCGGAACGACGGTGGCCTTCGCGAACACGTCCGGAACCGCCACGCTCGACATCACCGGGCTGACCCAGACCCTCGCGGGGCTGACCTTCGCCACCCAAACAACCGGTTCCAATGCGGTCAGTATCGTGGGGGATTCCTCGACCTCACTGACCGTTTCTCCGGCATCCATCACCTTCGCCCCCGCCGCTGCTGCAGCGGCCAACACCCTCAACTTCTCCGCCGCGACCCTGGGCAGCTTCACTTATAACAACTCCACCGGCACCTTCGCCGTTCAGAATGGAGGAAGCACCAACACCGGGTCGCAAACCGTCACACTTTCAGGCACGAGCAACTCGATCACGGCCGCCAATCTCAACATCGGCAACCTGGGAGGAGGCGACAGCGCCGGAGGCAATGTCTCGACACTCAATCTTGGAGAGTCCAACACCCTCAACGCCACCACCTTCAACATTGGAGCCTCCTCCAGCCGCGCCAGCGGGGTCGTCAAGTTCGCCAACGGTCTCACCAACCCGACCCTGACCCTCAAGGGCGTCACCGGTGGCAGCAGCACCGCCAACCTCAATATCGGCGGTTATGACAACTTCGGCACCAACGCCTACTCCGCCACCTTCGATGCCACCAATCCCGGTGGAACCGGTCCGGGAACGCTCGACGCCCAGTTGGGAACCGTCCAGATCGGCCGCATTTTCCCCACCAGCGCAAGCACTGCCCGGGCCTCGGTCAACACCTCGACCCTCAAGACCGGCAACGGCACCCTTTCGGCCAGCAGCATCTCACTTGGAAACATTGGAAGCCGCACCACCAACACCGGAACCTATCGTTTCGGGGTCACCGCTTCCTATGAACTCAACGGCGGTACCGCCAACATCGGCACGCTCACCCTCGCCACCAGCAGCTACGCCGATCCCCTGCTGACCGGCAGCAATACCCTGAGCGCCATCGCCACCCTCAATGCCGGTGCCACCTTGAACGCCACCACCATCCAGAGAGGCAGCATCGCCACTCCCAGTTCCGGCAGTCTCACGGCGACTTCTCAAATCAACTGGAACGAAGGCACCATCGGCAACATCCCCACGGGCGACCTCAGCATCAGCGGCTCCACCATCGTGCTGGGAACCACCGCCACCCACACCTTCAACATCTCCTCCGGTCGCACCGCCACCGTCTCCTCCGTCATCAGCACCCTGAGCGGCGAAACCCCTCTGACCAAGACAGGTGAGGGAACCCTCATCCTCAGTGCTGCCAATACCTATGTCGGAGATACCATCGTCACCCATGGCGTCCTCGAAACCACAACTCCATTCCTGGATGATGCCTCGAACGTGGAGATTTCCACCGGCGGCCAATTGAAGCTCAACTTCTCGGGCACCGACATCATCGATACCCTCAGCTTCAACGGCGTTCCCCAACCAAGCGGCACCACCTACGGAGCCACCGGTTCCGGGGCCGCCGTCATCGACGACACCCGCTTCTCCGGGACTGGAAAGATCCAGGTCGGCGTCATCTCCGATCCCTTCGTCGCATGGATCGGCGGATTCGGTCTCGCCATCGGCGATCAGGACAAAAGCGACGATCCCGACGCCGACGGACGCAACAACCTCCTCGAGTTCGCCTTGAACGGAAACCCTGCGATTGGGGGTACAAACACCAGGGAGCGCACAGCCATCTCCAACCTATCAGGCAGCGACTACCTCACCCTGACCCTTCCCGTTCGGGTGGGTGCCACTTTCTCTGGTCCAGGAGATCTCGTGTCCGCCCCCATCGACAAGATCATCTACACTGTCCAGGGCAGTACCGACCTGACTGATTTCACTTCCAACGGAGTTATGGAAGTCACCCCGACCCTATCTTCAGGCATGCCGACTGCTGACACCGGCTGGGAATACCGCACCTTCCGCCTGACAACCCCCCTCACGGGAAATCCGAAAGGCTTCCTTCGCATCAATGCCGTCGCCGCTCCCTGAGTCCGACCCATTGCCTCCCACTGAATCCACCTGTCCAACCTCGCCATGACGCTCCGACCGAATCCCTTCCGCTCGCTTGTCGTTCCGGCAATGGCTGCCACCAGTCTGCTTTTCTCCACTGCGGGAGCAGCGACCCGTTACTGGAAAACTTCGGCGGCGACCAGTGGCGTCCCACTCAATTTCAACTTCCCGGACTCGGGTGAACTCGTCGGCTTCACTGCCTTCACCCTTTTCACCTTCAGTTCGAGCGACCTCGACCACTCCGACCTCAATGCCATAACTCTACCAGATCAGTTACTCGATGCCTCCTTCGGCTCTGGAAGCTGGCTGATCAATTCGAGCAGCCTCCAAGTCCGGCTTTTTCCTGAGGCCGAAGCAGGCATGCTGGGTGGATTGACTGCTGGCCCTGCTTCGGCGCCGTCGCATATGAATCCTTTTGGAGTCGCTCCTCCTGCCTCATCTCCATGAAACACTTTCGCGTCGCGGATGGAAAGTCTCCCATCTCCCGGTGTCGGGGCGGCAGCACTGCCCTGACATCCATCCGCGACGCGATTCCTCTGTCTTCTTTGATTTCAAATCGGGTGCATCTCCACACTCAATTGTCCAAACAATCCGCCACGGACTTCACCCTCACCGCCGGTTGGTCCGGAAATCTCACCCAATGGAGGGCCCAGGGCCTCACCACCGAAATCGTGGGCGACCCCGGTGACGTCCGCATTCTAGAGCAAAGCCTGCCAACCAACCAGGAACCCCGCCTCTTCCTCCGCCTGCGGGCCTCCCGTTGACCATCACTCTGAACGCATCCACGGGTTGCAGGAACTCTCCGAATTCGCTAAGGCTGCATCCTCCAGAACTGGAACTTTCCAGACTGATAGACAAACCCTCCGAACCTCATGTCGCAGCCTCCACTCCTGAAAGACAAGGTCAGCCTCATCGCCGGGGGCGGCGGACCGAGCACCCGATGACAGGCCTTGTTTCGATCTACTCAAGAATCCATCACCAGCGAGATCCCACCACATGATCCGTCACATCCTTCTGGCTTTGCTCTCGATCTCCCCCATGTCCGCGCAATGGGGAGCGAATTCGCAGCCCACCCGCACCACAGGCGACCACACCAAGCGCATCATCGGCTACGTCACCCAATGGGATGCATGGAAATCCACGGACGCCGGTCTGCCCAAACAGGGATTCCTCAATCATCTCAATCTCGATTACTCCCAATACACCCATCTCAATTACTCGTTCTTCGGCGTCGCCAACGACGGCTCGCTGCATTCCGGCGATTATCGGAACCCCAACATCCATCAGGCAGGCTCCGTCCAGTCGCCCGCACCCCTGTTGAATGGAGATATTTATTCCTCGTGGGACTATCATCTCTTGTGGGGCAATCTCAGTCCGCTGTGGGAAATCAATGCCACCGCCCAGGCCGCCGGATTCATCGCCTTCAACGGCGGATGGCAACACAGTGCCACCGGCCTCACGGGCCAACTGCCCGTCCCCTACCACCCGCCCGGGACCGCCCCCGGCATTCTCGAACTCGCCCACTCCAAGGGCGTGAAGGTCATGGCCTCCATCGGCGGATGGTCGATGTGCAAACACTTTCCCGCAACTGCGGCTGACCCCGTCAAGCGCGCGCGCTTCATCGCCGATTGCCTGAAACTCATCGCGCTGGGTTTCGACGGCATCGATCTCGACTGGGAATACCCCGGACCGTCCGACGGCATGAATTTCACCGGTAGCCAGGCGGATTATGCAAACTTCCTGACACTCATCACCGAACTCCGCACCGCCATCGGCAGCCAGAAGGAGATCACCTCCGCCACCAGCGCTTCCCCCACCAAGATCGCGGGCTTCAATTGGCCGGCGGTTTCCGCCGTTCTCGATTCGGTCAACCTGATGACCTATGACTTCGAGGGCGGATGGTCCGACAACGCCGGACACAACGCCCAGCTCCACCCGCATCCCGGCCAGGAAAGCACCACCTTTTCCTGTGCCGCCAGCGTTCAATATCTCATCAACCAGGGAGTGCCTCGCTCCAAGATCGCCATGGGACTTTCGTTTTACGGACGCGGCGTGATCTGCAATGGCCCCGCCGCATTCGGGGCCGCCACCGTCAAGGTCCCAAAGACCATCCAGCCCGACGGCCCAGTCGTCACCGCTGCGGACTTCGCCACCTGGGAGCCCTTCGACGCCACTCCGACCTATCAGCGCATCACCCAGCTGATGGGCAGCGGCTGGACCAGGCAGTGGGATGATGTCTCGAAAGCACCTTATCTAACAAAGGGATCATTGTTCCTCAGCTATGACGACTCCCGCAGCATCGGCCACAAGGCCGCCTATGTCCGCCAGCAGGCTCTTGGCGGCGTGATCGTCTGGCATGCCTATGGTGATCTCCGTGCCGGGACCATCACCAATCCATCCGACAAGCTTCCCTTCAGCCCCACCACCGACGCCCCGCTGATCAATGTCGTCAATTCCGTTCTCGCCGGAGATGCGATTCCCGAGGATGCGCAGGAAGGCCCCTCCGCCGCCGGCGGCCCGCCGCGCGGACTCTCCACCCTGCCCACCCGCCCGCTGGTCTTCGGCTACCTGAATGCGCTGCGCAATGCCAACGGCCAGGACCAGGTCATCAGCGATTTCCCCGCCGCCCTGCAGGCGGCCAACCTCGAGGCCTTCGATGTCGTCATCACCGCGTTTGCCGAGCCCCTGGCGAATGGAAGCATCGGCACCGGTCTCGGCGCGTTTTCGAGTTATCTCCCCGCCGTGGTGAATGAAGGCCACGCTCTCGGAAAATCCGTCGTCGTCTCCATCGGCGGAGCCTATCCGGCAGCCCTCGCCAACCAGTTCGCCACCATCGCCGCCAGCCCGACCCTGCGCCAGACCTTTGCGAACAACGTCGTCTCGTTTCTGGAGGATCACCATCTCGACGGCGTGGACATCGACTACGAGTTTCCCGCCGATGCCACGGCGCGCGCGAACTTCACGCTGCTGATGCAAACCCTGCATGCCACCGTGAAAGCCGCCGATTCGAGATACATCGTCTTCTTCGGAGGAGGTCCCGGATGGTATCTCGGAAGTTTCGACTTCGCCGCCCTCCATCCCTACTGCGATTTTTTCTTCTACTTCGGCTACGATTGGAAGAACCCCGCCAACGGTCCGCTGCGCAAGCCCGGCAGCATCCAATGGACCCAGGCCGGCGACACTCTAACAGAGGCATCCGTCAAGGGCGGCATCGACTATGTGCTCTCCAAGGGGTTCCCCGCCTCCAAGATCATCTGCGGCCTGCCTTTCTACGGCTCCAACAACACCTCGTGGTCTGCCGTCAGGAACACGTGGGCCGCGAACCCGGCGGCCTATCCCATCGATGCCAACTCGCTCGAAATCCAGATCAACGGCGAATGGTTCACCCCGCCGACAGCGATGAAACGCAAGATGGAAGCACTGCTCGACCCCGCTCTCAGCGTTCTAACAGGCGGAGCGGCCATCCGGGGTGTCGGGTGCTGGGAAATCGGCCACGAGCATGCCAGCCACCCCGACCTCTCCACTGCCTTTGCCGAGTGGATCGCCGGTGAACCCACGGACCCGGAGTCACCGCCGGACCCGCCGCTCGACCCCGAGGCTGGGTGGACCTCCCACGCCACTTCGCCTCTGGGAACGCTCACCCTCACCGTCACCGAGGATTGGGGCAGCGGCTTCGGCGGGGAACTTCGTTTCACCAACAACACCGGCTCAACGCTCACCAACTGGAGCCTCGCCTTCGATGCTCCCTTCACCGTCGGCAGCCTCTGGAACGGCGTCTATGGCGGGAAATCCGGAGTCACCCACAGCGTGTCCAATCCCACCTGGGGAGGCTACTCGCTCGCCAACGGCGGAACAGGCGTGATCGGCTTCACCGGCAGCGGGCCAAGAACCCAGCCCACCAATCTCCGGCTCAACGGTTCCTCCATTGGAAATTCCGGCACGCCTTTCGCCACCTGGGCCTCCTCACGGAGTCTCCCGCCGACGAACCTCATCCTCGATTCTGATGGCGATGGTCGATCCAACCTCATTGAATTCCTCAATGGAAGCAATCCGCAATCTCCAGACACGGGCGGGATCCGCAACGAGATCCGCAACCTGACTGTCGGCGGAGTTCCTGCCAGCTACTTCTGCATCATCGTCCCGGCCGCCACCGATGCGGCAAATGTGGAATACCGGGTCTTGTCCGCGCCGGTTCTGAGTTTCAGCAACGCTCGGGTGATGACCCTCCATGGCACGCAGACGACCGGCTCCAATCGCGTCGAGGCCATCTGGCGCGACAACTCACCGATTGGCAACCGAGGCTTCGCA
>JAIYDT010000443.1 GCA_027487355.1 Verrucomicrobiaceae bacterium | reverse complement strand
TTGGTGCTGACCAATGCTGCGAACAACTACGCAGGCACCACCACGATCAACGCCGGCACGCTCAGGGTGAATGGCACGCTCACAAGCTCCACCAGCGCGGTCACAGTCACCGCGACCGGAACCCTCAGCGGCACTGGCACCATCAATCGCCCGGTGACGGTCACGGGAACGGTCGCCCCCGGCGACAGCGCGGGCACTCTCAGCATCGGTGCCGCCACCAACCTTGATGGCACTCTGGCAACGGAGGTGGACGGAGCGGTTTCCGACAAGCTCGTCGTCACCGGAAACCTCACCCTCGGTGCTGGCTCGGCCGTCACCGTGAGCCTGCTCTCCGGCGGCTTCACCCAGCCATCCTATGTCATTGCGGAATGCACCGGCACCCTGTCGGGCACCTTCGCCACGGTTCCATCGGGTTACGCTGTCACCTACACCTCCACCCAGGCGATCCTGACCCAGGTGGCTGGTTTCACCTCGTGGGCCACCGCGAAGGGGCTGGATGGAACCGCAGGCAAGGAGAAAGGCCCTTCCGATGATCCGGATCAGGATGGCATCGCCAACCTTCTCGAATACATGCTCGATGGCAATCCACTCGGAAACTCGTCCGCGATTCTGCCAACGGTCTCGAAGGATGCCACAAACCTGACCCTGACCTTCAGCCGTCGTGATGACTCGGAAACGGACACCACCCAGTTCGTTGAGTTCGGCAGCACGCTTGGCGGCTGGACCCCGGTGGCGATTCCCTCCGCAGCAGGCACCACGGTCGTCACCGCAGGCGGGAAATCCGTCAGCTTCACTCTGACCGAAAACAGCACCGATCCGGACCAAATCGTCGTGGAGATCCCCGTGGGCACCGACACCACCCTGTTTGCCAGGATCAAGGCGACGAAGTGAGAGGCCTCCAATTCCATGGCTGGCACGATTGCCAATAATTCTGGCAATCGTGCCATTTCATCCGGGTCGTATCATTGCATAGTTCAGCGAAACCCATTCGTTGACGCATGATCCTGCTCAGATTCAGTGCCGCTTTCCTGCTTTCCAGTCTGATCCTTGCTGTGCCTGCCCTTGCGGGTCCCGGCACCGCCAATCCCTATGGTGGCAGGCGCGTTCTTGTGATCGGCATCGACGGGTGCCGACCCGACGCCCTCCGGCAGCAGGTCTCTTCAGGAAATGCACCGAATCTTGCCGGGCTCGTCGCGAACGGCACCGTCACCTGGAACGCCTATGCAGGCGGCACGCTCGGAACGCCGACCCAACAGCCGACGATCAGCGGCCCCGGCTGGGCCAGCATCCTCACCGGCACCTGGACGAATCGACACAACGTTGTCAGCAACTCCACACCTGCGTACGAACAGCCCGCCGTTCCCGGTTCCTATCTTGCCAGCCAGGCACCCCACTTCGCACGCCGACTGAAGGAATCCGCACCGACGACTTACTGCAGCTCGATCTGCAGTTGGAACTGGATCGAGGACTACCTGGTGGCGGCCCAACCAGCTTGGCTCGACTACCACGCCAAAGGCATCGGCTCTTCCTATCCAACCCGCGATGCCGATGTGGCGGCCAAGGCGGTGGCCCAACTCGGCTCTTCGGATCCCGACGTGATGTTCCTGCACTTCGACCAGGTGGACGGAGCGGGCCATGCCAGCGGATTCTCCACTGCGGTCCCGGCGTACATGACGGCGATCACGAGTGTCGATGCACTGATCGGAAACGTGCTCAACGCCCTCGCCTCGCGGCCCCAGTCTGCCAGTGAGCAGTGGCTCATCCTTGTGACTACTGACCATGGTGGCACCGGCACCAGCCACGGCGGCCAGTCGGTGGACGAAAGGACCATCTTCTTCATTGTATCAGGCGGTGGTGTGCCGGTCGGAGTCAGCACCGCATCTCCAGGCCATGCCGCCATTCCGGCCACGGCCCTGCGCTATCTCGGCGTGGGCATTCCCGCAGCCTGGAACCTGGCCGAGGATGGTTTCGTCACCGGCCCCGGATTTGCCGCGACCCGTACTTCTGGTTCGGTCCAGCTTTCCTGGACGATGCCACCCAACGGCATTCCCGGGCTGACCGGTTACGAACTGCGCCGCAACGGCAGCGCGATCGGCACCTACACGCTGGCCCAGACCAACGCCAATGATGCCTCGCCGCCCCCCGGCAACGTGTCCTACGAGCTGGTGCTCCAAGGGACATCCGAGGCCACACTCAAGCAGACGATTCTCATTCCCGGCTCGGGACAACTGATCTGGGATGACACGAACACCAACAACAACTGGAACACCACCGATGCCAACTGGCAGGGCGGCGACACCTTTGCCACGGGAAATCAGGTCACCTTCAACGGCTCGACAGGCGAGTTGGTCACGGTTGCTCCCGCCGGTGTCAGCCCTTCGGCGACGATCGTGTCGGGTAACGGCTCCTACAACTTCTCCGGAGGCCCGATTCTTTCCGGGACCCTCACCAAATCCAGCGCAGGCACCCTGACGCTTCCGAGAGCGAACTCGTTCACATCCGTGAGTCTAACAGCCGGGCCCGACAGCCAATCGTCCGCTTCAGTGAACATCGGAAACCATGGAGCACTCGGCACAGGAATGATCACGCTTGGCAACACCGCCAGCATGACCGCGCTGTATTTCCTGCCTTCCATCGGTTCGGGAACCTTTGCCAACGCCCTTGTCCTTTCATCGCCATCTTCGGCCACCACCACCCGGTTGCTGATGGATGAAACCAATCTGACCACGACCCTTTCCGGCTTGATCTCCGGTGGAAATGCCAATCAGGAGCTGCTCCTCGACAACGACTCCGGCAGCAGCGACGTCGGCAAGATCCGACTCACCAACGCCTCTAACAGCTTCACCGTTTCCCGGATCCGGCTCAATCGCGGCGGACTGGTCGTGACCTCCGATGGCGCACTCGGCAACAGTTCAAACGGCTTGAATCTCGATGTCACCAGCAGTCTCGCGGGCTCCGGGCTTGTGTTGGAAGGCTCTCTGAGCCTTGGCTCAGGCCGCCTCATCAGCGTGGCTTCGCAGACGGTCATCGACACCCAGGCCACCGCCGACATTCTCAATGGCGGCATCACCTACACCGGCCAAGTCGTGAAGCGAGGCTCGGCAGCCCTCCGCCTCAATGCCACTGGCACCGGTGCCGGGGGACTCTCTCTAACAGAAGGCAGTCTTGCGCTCGGGCACGCCTCCGCCCTCGGCACCGGTTCCCTCAGCGTCGCCACCACCGCCGCCGCCGGATTCCTCGATGCCACCCCTTTGCCTGCGGTTTCAACGATTGCCAACCCAATCATCCTGCCTGCCGACAGCACCGCCACCAACCGCACCGTGCTCATGAGTGGAGGCAGCGAAAAGGAACTCGAGCTTTCCGGGGCGATCTCGGGCGGCAGCGCCACGAGGACCACCCTTTATCTCGACACCAACACAAGCGGGGACGTCGAGGCAGTCTTCAAGCTCACCGGCACCAACACCTTCGCCGGCAAAGTGCAGCTCAACCGTGGCAACCTCTCGATCAACTCGAACGCCTCCTTCGGTGCCGCAGCAAATGCGGTCATCATCAACGCAAACAATGGCTCCTCCCTGTTGTTCACCGCACCGATGACCTACACCCATCCGACCACGCTGACCACGGCCACCACCTTCGACACCGCGGCCAATGCCGTGGATGTCACCGCAACCCTCGGCGGCACGGCTGCTCTAACAAAAATCGGGTCCGGCACGCTCAAGCTCTCCACCACCAACACCCACACAGCAGCGGTCTCGGTGTCGGCGGGGAAGCTTCTGGTGAACGGGGCCCTCGCCTCATCGTCCAGCGCTGTGACGATTTCCCCGTCCGCCACGCTCGGTGGAAGCGGCACGATCAATCGTCCGGTCACCCTGAATGGATCACTGGCTCCGGGTAACGAGACGACCGGTGCCCTGGCGATCGCCAACTCCCTCACTTTCGCCCCAGGTTCTTCCTACGCATTCGATCTCTCCAATTGGAGCGGGGCCGCAGGAATCGGATACGATACCGTCACCGCCACGACGATCGCCATCACCGCCACCCCGTCCTCGAAGTTCATCGTGAACGTCAATGCCGTCGGCCTCACGAACTTCAGCGAGGGCAACAAGACCTTCGTCATCGCGACTTCTAACAGCGCGCCGACCGGACTCACTGCCTCGAACTGGACAGTCAACACCACCGGTTTCAACGGCACCGGAGCCTGGTCTCTGCGAGCCAATGGAAACACCCTCGAACTCGTCTACACCACGGTCTATTCCAAATGGACGGCGGACAAGGGCTTGTCCGGTCTCGCCGCTGCCTTCGATGCGGACCCCGATGACGATGGCTTGCCGAACGGAATCGAATTCGTGCTCGGCAGCGAGCCGAATCCCTCCAACTCCGGCTCGAACTCATCTTCGCTCCGGCCCACCATCGAGGTGTCAGGCCAGAGCCTCGTCTTCACGTTCAAGCGCAGCGATCTCGCCGCTTTCCTCAATCCAACCGTCGAGTTCAATACAGGCCTCCAGGGCACTTGGACGACTGCGGTCGATCCGGGAAATGCCGTCATCTCCGCCATCGATGGTGGTGCGACGGATACCGTCACGGTGTCGATCCCGTTGGGTGCGAACGCCCACCTTTTCGCACGCCTGAGGGTCGCTCAAACCCCTTGATTCCGTTCACTGTGATCGCGTCGAGCCTCCGCTCCTGCGGTATTCTCCGGGCGTGATCTCCATGGTTCGTTTGAAAAATCGACACAACTCATCCGCCGCGCCGAATCCAAGATGTGCGGCGATCCGATCGATCGTCCACTTCGTCTGACGCAGGAAATTGCAGACGACCTGGGCGCGTTGCCGGTCGATCTCCTCTTTCGGGGTCCGCCCGAGCGTGTGTTGAAAACGCTGCCGCAGGAGTTCACGGGAGACCCCTGCCGCTCGGCAAAGCTCATCCACGCTGACCCCACGTTCTTGTGCCGTTGCGCGGATGAATCTCATCGCCTTCGTCACCACCTCATCCGGCAGCTCCACCAGGCCGCTGCTTTCCCGCACCGCCAATTGGCTCGGTGGAATCCGGATGCGGGTGTCATCCGAGACGAGCTCACCGTTCATCATGGAAATGAGCAGCTGCATCGCCTGACTCCCAATGGACCTCCCGGGAAACCTCACGCTGCTCAAGGCCGGACGTGTCAGATGGCAATAGATCGCGTCATCGGCCACACCCACCAACGGGACATCCTCGGGACATCGCAGACCGAGAGTGGCCAGAGCCTGCATCGCGCAGACGGCGGAAATGTCGTCCTTCGCAAAGAGTCCCGCAGGCGTCTCAAGTTTTGCCAACAGCTTCCACGCAAGCATTTCATTGCGCTTCGCCCGCTCATGATCCGCGTAATGCGAGGAAGGTATTTCAAACACCTGGGTCTCGAATCCCTCGCGCTTCAATTCCCGCCGGTAGCCGTCCAGCCTTTCCATCGAATAGCGGCGGTGCGGGTCGTGCCAGAACGCGAATCGGCGCAAGCCAAGCGTCATGAGATGACGTGCGGCCATCACTCCCGCCGCCTCATTGTCCAGCGTCACTCGCGGAAAATGGGGACCGTTCGCCGGTTGCTCGGCACTCAGGTTCACCACCTTGATGCCCCGCTTTAGCCAGCTCTTTGCCTCCTTCGCCGTGTACCGATAGACAAGCAGACCATCGCCCTCCCAATCCTCGTCGATCCGGATCGGAGCGATGTCACCGCCACTCGGCTGTTCGAAAACCAGGTCCAGATCATGTCCCGATCGCGCCACTTCCAGGATTCCTGGAAACAACCGGTATCCAAAGCCCTGCGACCAATCCAACAAGCGGATTCCAACTCGATAGCGCTTCTTGAGGTCGCGGATTGCGACACCACTCTTTCCGATCCCTGGCATGCCTGCGTTGATACTGCGGTGAAATTGGCAAACTGCCAATCTATTTGGCGGTGGTGACATGGTCGGCTTCGCTCTCGGATGAAATGCTGCAGCCGCTCGCCGAGACCATTCGTCCCCACATGAAGTTCCGACCGCCCTTCCACCCCCGTTTCTTCCACTGCTGGATTCACAGGTGCTCGCCGCCGATGGTTTCCAGACCGGCCCGACTTCACGGGCTTGGTTGACTGATGGAAATCGGTCCGCCACCCGCTCGTCGGTCTCGACCTGCCGGCCCTGCTGCGCCGTCACCCCGCACAAGCCCTGATCGTTGTGACGGAAAAAACATCTTATCTCGCGGAACTGCCAAGGACGTTTGGTTTCCAGCAATCGACAAACGACCCTCAACCATTCAACTTCATAGGCGTGTCCTTCGTAAGTCCTGATCCCAAAAGCCCAGCCCTGACCCGCTGGCTGTCATCCCTGCCAGCTCCGGCCTTCGCCTTGTTCGCGGCGCTGGTGGCCTTCTCGACCTACTTCTCGATGTATGCCTTTCGTCGGCCCTTCACGGCGGCTGCGTTTGAGGGCCAGATGTTTGTCGGTGGAGCAGTGGCCTTGAAGACCGCCTTCGTGCTCAGCCAGATCATCGGCTACACGGTGTCGAAGTATCTAGGAGTGAAGGTCTGTTCGGAAACAAAGCAGTCAGGCCGTGCGGTCACACTTGTCGGACTGATCCTCCTTTCCGAACTCGCGCTGCTGCTTTTCGCCATCCTGCCAGGCTCGTGGAAAGTCATCGCCATCTTCCTCAATGGCCTGCCGCTCGGCATGGTGTGGGGACTCGTGGTGGCCTATCTTGAAGGGCGACGCTGCTCGGACTTCGTGTTGGCTGGCCTTTGTGGCTCGTTCATCATCGCCAGCGCGATGGTGAAGGACGTCGGCCGCTGGCTGATGAAATCCGGCGGCATCAGCGAATCCTGGATGCCATTCACTGCCGGGGCACTTTTCATTCCGGTGTTCATCCTTTCGGTTTACCTGCTCTCATCCCTGCCGACCCCGGATGCTGCCGACCGAGCTGCGCGGGTGCCTCGGGTCCCCATGGACAAGGCGGCTCGACGCGCCTTCATCCGCCGCTTCGCCCCTGGTCTCGTGGCTCTGTTTGCCTTCTATTTCTTCCTCACCGCGTTCCGGGATTTCCGCGACAACTACGGTGTGGAAATCTTCAAGAGCCTCGGCTACGGCGCGGATCAGGCGGGACTCTTCACCCGCACCGAGATTCCGGTGGCAGTCGGTTCACTCGTCGCCCTCGCGCTTCTGAACCTGATCCGAAACAACCGCCTCGCGCTCATGGCGACCTACGGGTTCATGCTGCTCGGCATGGCCTTGCTGGCGGGCTCCACCATCGCCATGCGGCAGAACCTGATCGGCGGCCTGCCATGGATGGTGGCCACCGGACTCGGCGCCTACCTCGCCTACGCTCCGATCAATGCCGTGCTCTTCGAACGCTTGATGGCCGCCACCGGTTCCGCAGGCACCGCCGTCTTCGGCATCCAGCTTGCGGACTCCATCGGCTACACCGGCTCGGTGCTGGTGCAACTTTACAAGGACCTCGGAAGCAAGGCGCTCTCAAGGCTGGATTTCTTCAACACGTTTTCCCTGTCCCTCGGCGTTGGCGGCTTTGTCCTCGTCGCCTTTGGAGCGCTCTATTTCTTCCGCCGCGCGCACCCGAACCCGCAATCCCTTTAATCCCATGTCATTCGAAGTCAACCAACGCACCTACCGCCTCCCCGCCAACCCCGTCGCCGTGATCTGCCTCGACGGTTGTGCCGACGAATATCTCAGCGCCGCCATGGCCCGTGGAAAAATGCCGCGCCTCGCCGCGATGGCCCGCGATGGCTGGCGAGGCTTTGTTCGAGGCGCGCTGCCCTCGTTCACCAACGTCAACAACAGCTGCATCGTCACTGGCATGCCGCCCTCGGTGACCGGCATCTGCGGAAACTTTTTCCTCAATCCCGAGACCGGCGAGGAAGTCATGATGAACAGCCCGGAGTTCCGCCGCTGCTCCACCATACTCACCGCCGCCGCCGATGCCGGTCGCAAGGTCGCCTTCATCACCGCCAAGGAAAAACTCCGCACCGTCCTCGGTGACGGCGTCGTCGAGCGGGGTGGCATCGTGTTTTCCTCGGAGAAGGTCGATGAGGCGAAGAAGGCCACCCACGGCATCGACAATGCCATGGAGATCATCGGCAAGCCACGCCCCGAGATCTATTCGGGCGATGCCTCGATCTACGTGCTCGAAGCCGGTGCCGCCCTCGCCGAGCAGGGCGTCGCGGATTTTCTCTATCTGTCCACCACCGACTTCATGCAGCACAAGTTCGGCCCGGAGGCTCCGGAGATCCTGGATTTCCATGAAAAGATCGATGTCGCCATCGGCCGCTTACTGGACGCTGGCTGCACCGTCGCCCTCACCGCCGACCACGGCATGAATGCCAAGAACGATGCGGAAGGAAACCCGCGCATCATCTTCGTGGAATCCGTGCTGCGTGAAGAATTCGGCAACGCCCTCCGCGTCATCTGCCCGATCACCGATCCGTATGTGGTCCACCACGGCGCGCTCGGCTCTTTGGTCATGGTTCACCTGGAGGACACCTCGATCCGTTCCCAGGTCGCCGAGTATCTCTTCGGCCTCGAAGGCATCACCGAGGTCCTCACCCGTGAACAGGCGGTGGACAAGCTTGAGCTCGCGCCCGACCGCATCGGCGACCTCGTCGTCCTTTCCGGCCGCGACTGGGTCGTTGGAAAATCCCCCGAGCACCACGACCTCAGCGTTCTAACAGGTGGCCTCCGCTCGCACGGCGGACGCTACGAGGAAATGGTTCCGCTGGTGATTTCCAAACCCCTCACCGGCGAACTCAAGCGCATGGCCGAAGGCGATCCCCGGAACTTCGACGTCTTCTACTTCGCCTGCAACGCCTGACTCTATTCCGAGCCATGTCCGGTCCCTCCATTCCACGACGCCATTTCCTCGCCACTACCCTGGCGGGAGCGGCGGCGCTTGGAAACGTCTCCGCCCAGCAGACCACGGTGCCGAAGGGCAAACCCTTCACTGTGCTTCACCTCACGGACGCCCACATCCGACCGGAGCACGACGCCCCGAAGCGCTGCGCCAGCATCCTCGCCAACATCCTCAAGCGCCACCCGGACATCGGTCTCGTCATCAACACCGGCGACAGCATCTACGCGGCGGACTACAACAACATCACCCGCGAGCGCGTGCTCGAGCAGTGGAAGATCTGGGACGAGGTCGTGATGGCCGCCTTGAAGCGCCTTCCCATCATCCACGCGATCGGCAACCACGACCCGTGGTGGGCGGCTCCTGAAAAGGACAAGAACGAGATGCATGGCATTCCCTACGTTTGCAAACGCCTCGGCATCGAGAAGCCCTACGGCACCCATCGCCACGGCGGCTGGGAAATGGTCTCGCTGAACAACTCCAACGGAGCCCTCGGCGACGAGCAGCAGAAGTGGCTCCTTGACCATCTCGATTCACTGCCAGCCACCTCGCCGGTCCTGCTCGCCTCGCATCTGCCGATCTACTCGCTCGCCGGCGACTACAATGGCGGCAACATGAAGAACGCCAAGGTCGTCGTCGACAAACTCGCCGCCCGCAAGGCCCCAGTCGTTTGCCTCAGCGGCCACATCCACATCCGCAGCAGCGAGTCGCTCTGGAACATCGATTTCCACTGCAATGGTGCCCTCAGCGGCTCGTGGTGGGAACCCGGCGACGCGGGCGATGGCAGCTACAAGCGCACCCCGGCCGGCTACGCCATCCTCCGCCTCTGGCCCGACGGTCAGAGCGAATGCTCCTACCTTCCTCTTCCCATCTAACAGAATTCTCCATCATGTCCTGGTCTCCCATCCATCTCCCCGCCTACCTCGCAGGAAAGCCCGTCGAAACCGGTCGCACGGTCGAGGTCCGTTATCCCTTCGACGGATCGCTCACCGGCACCGCTGCCTTGATCGGGCCTGAAGAACTCGATGCCGCCATCAAGGCCGCGCTCGATCCTGCCAACAAGCCGCTCAATCGCCACGAACGCGCCACCGTCCTGCGCAAAGCCGCCGCCCTGCTGGCAGAACGCCGCGAGGAGTTTGCGAAGCTGATCACCCGCGAAACCGGCCTCTGCATGAAGGAATCCCGCTACGAGACCGGCCGTAGTTCGGACGTGCTGGAGTTCGCCGCCATGGAGGCCCTTCGCGATGATGGCCAGGTGTTTTCCTGCGACATCAGCCCGATGGGCAAGGCCCGCCGCATCATCACCACCCGCTATCCGGTCAGCCTCGTGGCGGCCATCACGCCTTTCAACCACCCGCTCAACCAGGTGGCCCACAAGCTCGCCCCCGCCATCGCCGCCGGGGCCCCGGTGATCCTCAAGCCCTCCGAACGCACGCCTCTAACAGCCCTGAAGTTCGCCGGACTTCTCTACGAAGCCGGACTGCCGGGCTGGATGCTCTCGATGTTCCTCGGCACGCTTGATGAGGTCATCAACCCGATGATCGAGGACCCGCGCACCGAGGTCGTGACCTTCACCGGCTCGGTGGAGATCGGCAAGGCCATCGCCAAACGCGCGGGCTACAAGAAGCTCTGCCTCGAACTCGGCGGCAACTCGCCTCTAATCGTGCTGGCCGATGCCGACCTCGACCTCGCAGCCAAACTCGCCTGCGAAGGCTCGTTCCGCAATTCCGGCCAGCGCTGCACCGCCGTGAAACGCATCCTAGTCGTTCCGGAAATCCAGGAGGCCTTCACCGCGAAGTTCGTCGAGCTCGCCAAGACCTATCTCTCCGGTGACCCCGAAAGCGAAAGCACCGTCGTCGGCACCGTCATCACCGAGGACTCCGCGAAGCTGCTCGATCGCCGCGTCAACGACGCCGTCGCGATGGGCGCGAAGGTTCTGTTAGGCGGTGGCCGAAAGGGTGCGCTGCTGGAGCCCACCATCCTCACCCACGTCCCGCGCAGTGCGGAAGTCGTCGATGAGGAAAGCTTCGGCCCGCTCGCGCCGATCGTCACCGTGAAGGACCTCGACGACGCCATCGCCTACTACAACGGCGGCCGCTTCGGCCTCAGCAGCGCGGTGGTCACCAACGACCTCGCCGCCGCGATGAAGGCCGCGAAGGAGCTGAAGACCGGCACCACCAACATCAACGAGGTGCCCGGCTATCGCCTCGAACACACGCCATTCGGCGGCGTCCGCGATTCCGGCCTAGGCATCAAGGAAGGTGTCACGGAGGCCATGAAGTTCTTCACGCATGTAAAGACGTTCAGTCTTCCGTGGTGAAAAATAAGATCTATTGGACATATAAGACCTATCCTCATGAATCTAGAGAATCCTTACATCCTCCTCACTCCAGGACCGCTCTCCACCTCACCGACTGTCCGCCAGGCCATGCTCCGGGACTGGTGCACCTGGGACGATGACTACAACCTCGGCGTCGTCACCCCGATCCGCGAGGGCCTGATCGCACTCGCCACCAGCACCCGTCCGCAGGACTACACCACCGTGCTGATGCAGGGCAGCGGCACGTTTTCCGTGGAGGCCATGATCGGCACCGCTGTTCCGCGCGATGGACGACTGCTCGTGCTCGCGAATGGTGAATATGGGAATCGTCTCGGCCGCATTGCGATCACGCTCGGCATCGACACGATCATCCACGACTCAGGCGAACTCGCACCTCCGGATCTTGGAAAACTCGATGCCGAACTCAGCGGTGACCCGACCATCACCCACGTCGTCTGCGTTCACAACGAGACCACCACCGGCATGATCAATCCGCTGGAGGCCATCGCCCACATCGTGAAACGCCACGAGCGGATCTTCCTTGTCGATTCGATGAGTGCCTTCGGCGGCATGCCGCTCGATGTCGCGGAACTCGGCATCGACTTCCTGGTTTCCTCGGCGAACAAGTGCATCCAGGGCGTGCCCGGCTTCGGCTTCGTGATCGCGAGGATCTCCGAGCTGCAGAAATGCAAGGGCCGCTCGCGCTCAGTCTCGCTCGATCTTTATGAGCAGTGGCAGGGGATGGAAAAGGGCAAGGGCAAGTGGCGCTTCACCTCGCCGACGCACGTCGTCAGAGCCTTCGCCCAGGCGATGACCGAACTTCAGGAAGAAGGCGGAGTCGCGGCCCGCTACGCCCGCTATTCGGAGAACCAGCGCCGCCTTGTTGGAGGGATGGAGTCGCTCGGTTTCCGCTGCGTGCTCCCGCATTCATTGCACAGCCCGATCATCACCGGCTTCTACAATCCGGAGTCGCCTGACTATGATTTCATGAAGTTTTACGAGCTGCTGAAGGAAAAGGGCTTCGTGATCTATCCGGGCAAGGTCACCGGCATCGACTCGTTCCGCATCGGCACGATCGGCCACGTGTTCCCGGAGGACATTGATCGCCTCATCGTCGCGATCAGCCAATCAATGTATTGGGTGAAAACAGAAGCCGAAGTCGCCGCCCTCGCGTGATGATCCAGACGCTGTTCGACAACACGCCGGTCCCAGCGTCGCTGGAGCTGCCGCTGCATCCGCTGCCAAAGAGCGCCCGCGTGGTGATCCTCGGTGGCGGGATCGCCGGCATGGCGGCCGCCTATCATTTCGCGAAAGCGGGCTGGCGCGACGTCGTCGTGCTCGAACAAACCCGGATCGCGTCCGGCACCACCTGGCATTCCGCCGGGCAGGTCGGACAGTTGCGCACCAACTCCGCGCAGACGCGGGTCAACAAGGCCTCGGTCGAACTGTATGAACGCCTCCACGCCGAGACCGGCCACGATGCCGGTTGGCTGCAATGCGGTGGCCTGCAGATCGCGACGAATCCCGAACGCCTTCGTCAGCTTCAACGCAGCGTGGCGATGGCGGC
>JAIYDT010000270.1 GCA_027487355.1 Verrucomicrobiaceae bacterium | reverse complement strand
GCCTCTGGATTCGCCTCCATCACCAGACAGGATCCAAAGCCCGCGCACGCGTCGCCCACTTCCCGAAAAAACGGCACAGCGCTGGCCACGGCCTCGGCATGGCTCATCGCTCCCTTCAGACGGTTCTTTGGCGAGCCGAACACCATTGGACCCGCTCCGCACCAGCCCGCCACCCTGCCGACGGCGATCAGCCACTCCTTCATCCGGCTGCGGGAAGCCTCGTCCTCGAACAAGTTGACTCCCTCCGCTCCGAACAACAAGGCCTGGAATGAGCCCACCCGGAAGCCGCGTTCGCGCAGCCACTCGGACTTCGCCCTGACCTCCGCTTCTTCGGCCAGCAGGGGATTTCCAAAGGCTCGCAGCGGTGCCAGTTCGAGGGTCGATATCCCCTTCGCTTGCAGGATCTCTAGCATCCCCTCCTCACGTTCGGGAGGCCAGGCAATGTGGGATACGGAAAGGTCTCTCATGATCAGATCTGGTTCACTCAATCAGCGCCCCGGAGACGAGTCGCCTGAAAATCGTCAGGTTGCCAATCTGCATTTCCCGGCGTCGCACAGGGCCCAACCGGACCGTGGCCGTCTCCACTGCGCCAAACTCCGCAAGCTTTTCCCATCCTCCTTGTCCCTGTAGGACTGCCGAACGGGCCCACGGCAGCACATTCACCGGATCGGGCTGGGGCCCGGCCATCGAGTCGGTCACCAAGACATCTCCCCGCTGAAGACCGACCATCACCTGACGCTCGTAATCGGCCCGGCGATCAAGGACTGCATAGTTTGGAAAAGTTTCGAATCGAATCCTTCGCCGCTCGTCCGGCGACCGCACCGCCGCCGCTTCCCACAGGCTGAGGGGGATGAAAACCTGGCCAGTCGTCAGGGCCAAGGCTTGGTCCATCGCCTTGACGGCGACCCCGCGCGCTGATCGCGGCGGCTCGACCATGAAGGCTGACGCCGCCAGGAACAGCGGGACCGCACAGAACGCGAGCTGTCCGACCAGCATCGACCGAGTCAGCCAGGCTCCACTCGCCTTGCGGGTCAGTTCGACCAGGATGCCGGCCAGCCAACCCATGAATGGGGCCATCACCGCTGCGTGTCCGGTGTTGGGATGTCCGCCTGCGACCAGATACAAAAAACACAAACCGAGGAGGGTGACTGGCAATAGCACCCCAACAGCGAGAACCGAGGCCCGGCTTTCCTTTCGCAGTGCCAGCCAGCCCATCAAGGCCAGGAACAACGCGCAGGGCCAGGTCAGGAACAGGTTCTTGACGTCCGCAACGAGTCCGAACAGGGCTTGGAAAGGAGTCTTCTTCACCAGCGACATCGTCGCCAGGGTGTCCAGCAGTTGCTCCATGCGGATCGAGCTGGATCCGTAATAGACCGCGAGCAACACCACTCCGATCAATGAGGGGAGTCCCCAGCGGCCAATCGCCCGAACCCAGGTGGCACTTTCCCGACGGACTGCGGTCCAGATCCCGAATACCGCGATCAATCCTGTCGCCGCAACGGCCAGCGGATGGATCAGGGGGGATACCACCAATCCGATGATGGAGAATGCGGTCTCAACCTTCACCCGCCGCAGGCAGCTGTTGGCTCCCAACAGCGGACTGGCAGCCAACCACAAAGTCAGGGCGGCCAGTGTCTCCGGCCGAAACAGGAAGGCCATGCTGCAGAACCAGCCTTTCTGGAGGATCACCGTCCCGAAAGCCACCAGCACCGCAGCCCTTCCGCCGCCCATCTGGGCAACCTTCCAGGCCACCAATCCCGCCGTCAACAGCCTCAACCCGTGCAGGGCGAGCGCGTCCCCCATCGGCGACCACGACCAAAGCGGCAGGAGCCAGGACCTCAACAGAGGCCAGCCAAACCAATGATAGCCCCAGTGAATGTCAAATCCCTCGAACTGACCCACAAACGGCCAGCCAAATCCACCGGCCCCGCCAAGGGCCGCACCCGTGCTCTGGAAGCCATCCGGAAACCCGGGTGAAACGGCATACCATCCCACCCACATCGAGAGGGCCAACCAGGCAAGTCCCATTCCCAGGCACATCCCCCAAGTCACCACATCACTGCGGGAACCAGGGAGAGAGACCTCGATGGAACTACCAGGGCTTCTCATCCGATCGATCCCGATTCAGCCAGCCAGTCGCCAAGATCCCCGAGCATCCGCTCCCGTGAGTAAAGATAGCCGCCATTTCCGCCCCAGTGAGGAGCATGAAGCGAACGCATGTCGTAGCTGGCAGGGGCCGGACCCTGGCCACCGAGTTCCTTCCCAGGGAAAAAGTGATCGCGAATCTCGGAAGTGCCCAGCGGTTCGGAGGAAACATTCAGAAGCTCAATCCCGTTCGACCAGACCGTTTCGATGTCGGCCGCCAATCGACGGGTGTCATAGTACTGGAACACTCCGTCCGGATGAACCTTGTCGAGACCGTTGTCATGGATCAGGTCGAAGATGACATTCTTCTTCAAACCCGGTCCGAACAGTCCGGGAAGCCGCAGAATGGCCACCCTCGGGAACAACTCCCGGATCCGGTCCTCAACCTCCAGACGATGCAGTCCATAGGCGTGGTGCCCGGTCCGATCGATCACCGTTGACTCATCGACACCGCGCGGGGATGGATAAACATCGATCGATGAGATCAAGGTGAACCGCTCCGCCTTTGCTTCGGCCAGAGGCTCCAGCAGTCGATTGATTCCTGCGCGATCCTCCTCCGGATGGAGGTTTGCCCACCATTTCATCGCCTGGACCCCGGCGCAGATGATGTGGTCGAACGACTGCCCACGAATCTCGTCGATGTTGGTGGAGCGAAACAGGTGATCGGGCTGAAGCGCCTGGTGCAGCACTCCTCCCACAAAGCCGGTGTAGCCGATCAGGGCGGTTTTCATGGTTGGGAAATCGATTCGGGAATGGTTGGGGTCAACTGCACGCAGGCATTCCGAAGGGTTGCCAGAATCCTGGCAGCCGACTCCGGCCCGAGATGGACGGAATCCGTAAAGGTCAACTGGGCTCTTGGAATCTGGGATTCCAGATCGAGGAAGGGCACACCCGTCTTTTCGTGAATCCTGGCGGCCACGGTCTGGATTTCATCGATCTGGCGCTGCTTCATCGGACCTGCCGGGTAGCGGGCAAGCAGCACACGGACTCCATTCTGCCGGGCCTTGAGGATGCCTTCGGTGAGAAGCTGGATTCGTTCCTTCTGCAGGTCTGTCAGTTGCGCCTGCTCCAGAGGTGACGGAGGCAAAGGCGAGGGGACCTCTTTCAGGGCGAAAGGCTCGGCCACCCCTTTCCAGCGCCTTCCCAGCAGATAGCCATAGAGCATCCCCGTTGGCCGGCTGGAGGCACCGAGAAGCGGCACTTTTCCGCCGATCTTGAAGCAAGGCCCCCTCGATCCCTCGACAGCGGGAGTGTCCGCGAAGCCGAGGCTGTTGAAAGCCGTGTTGATCTCGACGACAAGCCACTTCGGTCGGCCCACCACTCCTTCGGAAAGGAGGGTCAGTCCATCCAGCGGCGATCCACCATCCGATCCGAGATTGGCCACTTCGGGATTCCCGAACTCACGTCCCGGCAGTCGGCCCGAGATTGATGATCCGGAAAGCGCGATCTCCGCTCCCGGCGCGATCGCCCCCTGGAACCGGCTCAAGGTGCTGTAGTAGTTCGACTCGGTTTTGCCGGTCGCGAGATTGAGCCCGAAAAAGGCAAGCGCCTGGACGCCAAAGCAGCCCGTCAGGCTCAGCAGGAGGGCCAGGGTGAATCGGGAAGTGGAGGGTTCCTGGGCCATGGTCGGACTAGAATTGGAAGTAGATGAAGCCCTGGGGGGCACCGGAATTGGTCAGCGTCAGGAACAGCATGACACCAAGCGCCACCGCCTCCAGCCCACTGGTCTTGAAGCGGGTGAGCCATTCCTTCCGGTGCTCCGAGACCCAGCCGAGCAGGTGATAAAGGATGGCGGCGGAACCAAAGATCGTGACCCCGAACACCACTGGACCGACAGGTTTTCCGGGAGCGAGCAAGCCCTTCAGATAGAGTTCAATCTGATGGAGGTCCGGCATCAGGAAGGTCAGCCAAAGCAGTGTCACAGCATGGAAGGTGTAGGCCCACCCCAGGGCCGCACGGAGGAAGGAGCGTGGCTGGGCGGCCTGTTCGCGGGTGACCTTGCGGAAACAGAATCGCTCGATCCCGAGCAGAAGCCCATGGAGTGTGCCCCACAGGGCGAACTTCCACTCCGCCCCGTGCCAGAGTCCTCCGAGGAACATCACGAGGAACAGGTTGAGATACGTGCGGGCCTCACCCTTGCGGTTTCCTCCGAGTGGGATGTAGAGATAGTCACGCAACCAGGCGGAAAGCGACATGTGCCAACGCCGCCAGAACTCGGTGATGCTGGTGGATAGATAAGGAAAATTGAAGTTGATCGGAAACGTGTAGCCAAACATCGCGGCCAGCCCGATGGCGATCAGCGAGTAGCCGGCG
Organism: Verrucomicrobiaceae bacterium; assembly: GCA_027487355.1. GTDB lineage: Bacteria > Verrucomicrobiota > Verrucomicrobiia > Verrucomicrobiales > Akkermansiaceae > Luteolibacter. The sequence continues at coordinate 29,912 of JAIYDT010000270.1, read as the reverse complement.
AAGTCGGCGAAGATCTGGAGGCTGTAGCCATAGAGGAGCATCGCCAGATCCGCCCCGGAGGCGAGCGTGATCCAGGGTTTGGTCAGGGTCACTGTCTGCTCGGCGAGATTGTCGGCCACCACCATTTTCAGGAAATACCCGATGATCAGCGATCGAACCACCTTCCGCCAATCGACATCGGCGAGGCGCTTGGCGGCGATCTGCGGCCAGAACTGCTTCGCCTTGACGATCGGACCCGCCACGAGCTGCGGGAAGAACAACAGGTAGAAGCCAATGTCACGGACACCCTTGGCGAACCTCGTTCCCTTGGAAACCATCGCATCGCTTTCCCGAGTCACCTCGCCGCGAGCCACGTCCACGATCATGCTGATGCCGTGGAAGGTGTAGAACGAGATTCCGATCGGCAGCGGGATCGCCTTCAACATGGCGACCCAGCCGGGGGGGAGACCACCGAGCATGCCGGCGAGGAACGGGGCGTACTTGAAGACGCCAAGCAGGGCCAGGTTGAGGATCACCGCCAGCCTTACCCAGCGGCGCACTCGAACCTCATCCCCGTTGACCTTGTGGAGAATGATCCTAGCGGTGGCAATGCTGTTTCCGACACAGGAAACCGCCAGCAGTCCCAACAACCTCGGATCCTCCCAACCGTAGAAGATCACGCTCGCGAGGAGGGCGATGGTCACCTGCCAGGCCTTGCCATGGCGCCCTGTGCTCCAGGGGGCGTAGTAAACCGCAAAGGTGATCCCAAGAAGGATCAGGAATTCCCAAGAATTGAACAACATGATCGGGACCGGATCATCCGGAAAATGACGCAGGGGTCAACCCATGCGGTAGGGAACTTCGTCAGGGTCCCTGCACTTGGGAGGGATCATGGCAAAATCCGGAACAAAGAGCTTTTTCACCGCCAAGACGCGAAGGTCGCCAAGTCAAACCGATGAAAAATTGCGATGCGGGGAGTGAAACTGGTTTCAGAGGCACTCATTCGAAGTTTCCTTGGCGCTCTTGGCGTCTTGGCGGTTCAAATTCTCCCCATCTAGCGCGGCTTTGCCATTCAACGATCCCTAGCGCAGGAGCCCTGGGAACTTCGTCCCGGTGACCATCCGCCTCAGGGACGCACCACGTAGATTCTGAGGAAGCGCCACTCGCTGGTCCTCGGCCAGGAAACCCGGACCGTGTTCCCAGTCCTGACAATCGTCGTGGACTGCGGTTGGGCGGCGGTCCACTGGCGCAGGTTCGCCGACCACTCGGGCGTCCAAGTCACTCCAGCGGCCTCCGCCTCGGGGCGAATCGCGTACTCGACGGAGAAATCCTCCGGATTCGTGCCCTCGACGCAATGCGGGAGACTTCCCGGGAGTGGAGTCAGGCCATCCGCCCCGATTCCGAAGGCGAAAGCCAGTGTTTCAGGATTCGGCCCCGAAGAAGAATGGGTCACATACACCGGCGGCGGTGGCGGCGGTGGCAGGATCTCGACGGGTGCCACCACCCCCGAGTTCGGATAAGTACCGACTACTCCCCACACAATTTGCTGGATCCGGGTCGCCACGTTGGTGGGAAGCGGCACCAGGCCACCGTTGGCGTCCGGAGTCAGGGTCCGGGCGGGTAGACCAACGGGGGTCTTCTTGTAAATGGTCGCATAGTGCGCCAAGGCACTCACATAACCTCCCAAGGCATTTGGATGACGGTCATCCAGGTAGAAGGAACTCCGATTGTAGCCGAGCAACGGACCGCTTCCGCAGGCGTCGATCACCGCCTTTAGCGCCTGACCGCTCGGGATGATCAGGGCGGGCTTGCTGCCCGACTGGCTGATGGTACTGCGGACTTGTTCAAAGGCGGCGTTGATCGCCGTCTGCGTGGAAAGCGTCTGCGACTGCCAGGGCCAGTAGGCATAGAGATAAACTTGGGTACCGGCGGCATCCGCCAACTGGTAATACCGGCGGGCATAATCGGTGAACCCCGGCATTGACCACGATTGCCACTCCTGGCTGAAGGGCTGGAGCACCAGCACGTCCCAACTGGCGGTCGAAATCTCCTCCCGTGAGCGCGAGCCGAGCATGGGTCCGGGGCCCGTGCGGGTTCCGGTGTCCCAATGATACTGAAGTGACTGCCCATCGGTCAGCTGCATTCCGAACAAAGCCGGATTGGGTTCCGCCACGCTCAGGTTCGCCAATTGCTGCGGGATGCTCGTCCAGCGGGTGAAGCTGTTGCCAATGTGATACGTGGTGAGAACGCCCGCCGCCTTGATCGGGCCGAGCCACGGGGTGTACTGGGTCTGGCCAACAAGGAATCCGGAGCTCGCCTCCGGAGTGACGCCGCAGCGAACATAAGCGCCTTGGTCCTCAGGTCGGAGGGTAAAGGTGGATACTCCCCCTGCGGGACCCGAGATGACGATCCCGGTGGCACCAGGCGAGCTTGCCCGCTCCCACACGAATTTCGTCTGACCCTCGGGGTCGCCATCCGGGTCAACGAAGGTGCAGGCCGTCCGTAACGTTGAGCCTACACGGGAAGAGCCTGTTAGAAGCAAGTTGGAGACCGAAGGCGGAAAATTGACTGGAGTCAGGATTTCACAGCGCAGGGCACCAAGGTAACCGAAAGACAATCCATTGCGACGAACCTCGATCCTGATCTTTCCGTCGGCGGTGGGAACGATGTTGTCCACGATCACCGAGCCTGCGCGATTGGCGTCAGGCCGTGGCGAGATCCCAAGGCTGGGCCCACTTGTGGCCAGCACCGCCGTCTCGGTCGTCAGGCCTGTCACATCGTAACGCGTGCTTCTTGATTCAGAAATGTCACGCGATCCGAACAAGGTGATCCTGAACAGCCCGGTGGGGGGAAGATTGCCGAGGGTGACCGTCAGCACGTTGTTCAGTTCCACATAAAAGGAATCCTGAGTGGCGGAGGATACGGCAAGAGGCCCAAGCGCCGCCGAGTCCGGGACGGTCGTGCCGTTGGTGTTCACTCCCTGAAATCCAGAGACCGACAAGGACATTCCGGATGCAAATCCGCTTGAAGACACCAAGCTTGAAAGAACCGTTCCAGAAACACCGTCTGTCACATTATTCCAATGCCTGCCATTACCATCTGGCGACGCGGTCGTGGTCGAGCTGGACCCGAAATCCACCAGGATCGAGGCGGTCTGCGCTCGCAGTGGGCAGGCCACGAGCAGAGACAGCCATAAGCTGAATCTTAAAAGGGTGTTCACGAGCTGTAGGGGAAGCAATGCTTGAAAGTCTGGCACTCAAATTGCCGGGAATAGCAGACTGAACGAATCCAGCGTGGTTTCAAGCTGGATCTTCCGCAGATTGGGCTAGGAAGGTTCAAACCAGCCTTTCACGAAAGGCCCGGCGCAGGAACTCCGCCCCCAACGAGCAGACGCACACGGTTGCCACAATGCCGAGGGGAAGAAGCAGGGCGGGGAAACGACCACCAAGGACGAGGCCGACCCCCTTGACCACTCCGCCGACGATGAAGCCGTGGAGGCAATAGATTCCCAGCGCGTTTCTCGCCAGAAAGGAGACGATCCAACCCGGCTTGCAGCGGATACCCAAACTCAGCACCACGATCATCGCCGCGTCGAAGTGGATCGAAAACCTTGCATGCTTCGGCACCCATTTCCGGCTCTCGTCGATCAAGCTGCCAGGAGCTGAGAAGTGCCACTCGACCAGGGCCGCCACCACTCCGCAGGCCAGCAGTCCGGCCGCCAGTCGCAAGCGGGACGCCCGATCCTCGATCAAGGACTCCATTCGTGGTGCCAGCCAGAGCGCGAAACACGGCAGTAGGGCGAAACAGGTCGGAACCCAGTAATAGCTGCCCTTCGTCCAATGGTGGTCATGCGAGACCCACAACACCGTCGCCAGTAACATACCCAGCGAGGCGGCATAACCAAGGACCCTCCAGCGCCCTTTGAGAGCCGAAATTCCCGCCGTGAGGAGGGTCATCAGGATCAGGACGGCAATGAAATAGAACAGCCAACCACCGCCGCGCAGGATCAACTCGATCAGCCCAAGGACTCCCGGCTTCAAGATCGGCTTGCTGTGCACAATCCAGGCTGAAGCCCAGAAGATATAAAGATAACCGAGCTTGGTGAGCCGCTTCAGGGTGGATTCCCAGGTGACCGGCTTCACGCAGAAGAGGAGGGTCGAGATCAGAATGAAGCTGGGAACGGCCGTGGACTGAACGTCAAAGTAGAAATGGTCCCAGAAGTTTGGCCCTGGGCCGATCTCTCCCGCCCGTTTAGCCGCCAGCCCGGTGATCAGATTGACGTGACCGGCGATCACGGAAACCATGAAAAACACCCGCATGTAATCAAATCCCGGCAAATAGAGGCGCTTTGAGCCCTGGGATTCATTGAAACTGGCAGGATTGGAATGACTTGCAGTGGGCACGGGACGTCGATCAGACAAGGAGCTTGTGGCTGTGGTACGAGGAGACTGACTTATTCTGCCAGACTGAACGGAATCAGACCAAACGAGATTTCATGCATCGGCGAAGAACTTCGGCGATCCATGCCCCACCAAACAGGATCACGAGGCAGGTGATCAGGCTGCTGCTCAAGGGATCATGGATCCGCGCGGCAATCGCCCGGTAGACTCCGGAAAGGACAAAAACATGGATGCAGAAGATCCCCAGCGAGTTCCGGGAAATGAATCGCACCAGTCGCGGCGCTGTCCGGATCCGCAATGAGGCCAGCACCACACACGAGGCGCCGAGCACCGAAGAAATGCGCAAGTATTCCGGCAGGAAGGGCCGACCCTCAAGGGTTCCTGCCGAGGCGGCGAACCTCCACTCGCAAATGCCGAAAGCAACGGTGACCAGGGACATTGTCCCGACCACCCGCAGCAGTCTCCCGGTCGAATCGACTATCCCGGAGTAATTTCGGGCCAGAAGATGCGCGATGAATGGCACCGGAAGAAAGCAAATCGGCCACCAGTAGGTGCTCGTGACTGTCCAGGCTTTCCCTTCCTTGACCAGAATCGCGAAGCCAGCTGCGATCACGAAGAGAGTCGTCAGCAATCCCAACCAGAGGGATCGGTCTTTCCAGTTGCTGATGAGGGCGCGAACCACCTGGATGATCAACAATTCGGCGAAAAAGTAGAATGCCCAGCCACCTCCACGAAAGACGAAGCTGATCAGCCCCCAGGGGCTGAGCTCCGGGCGGGCGTGGGTCGCGAGGATCCAGGCACCAACCCAGAACAGATAGAGATAGAACAGGCCGGTGAAATGTTTCACATGGGTTTCCCGACTCTGTTGCTTGATCGATTGGAGAAATGCTGCGATCAGGAGAAAGCCGGGCACGGCGAGATAGACGACTTGAAAGCGGGCCACATCATGGCGATTCCATGTCTCCGCATCGGGCCTGCCCGCTGCCAGAAACTCAAACACATTCAAATGGGCGAGGACCACCATGCAGATAAAGGTGGCTCGAAGCCAGTCAAAACCTGGAAGGTGACCGGGGGATGCTTTCATGTCCATGGGGGGGAGATAGAATGAAAATCTGGGCTAACGTGGGGCTAGGTCATCGTCTCCGATAGACCTCGAAGGTCAAAGGCTGTCCTCGTGAATAGGTCACGTCGAGGTTCCTGTCATCGAGTCGCTCCCAGTGCTCCGGGTCGTCCGGTGGCCGCAGAAGCTGGTGTTTCAAGGCGGTTGCCGTCACAAAATTGAAGATCCCACCGTAATCCTGGAGGGCATCCCAGACCACAAGATCCCCCGTTTCAGCGTCCTTCGTGAGGGTCCGCTCGTAATCCGCGCGTTCGGTCTGGGTGAGGAGGTTGGGAAAGGTCGAGAGTCGATACTCGGTGCCTGGCCTTGGATCGGTGATGACTGCCTCCCACAGGGCCACCGGAATGAACACCCTCCCGGCCGGAGGCAGGCCCCGGACCACCCCGCTCAACTCGTCCCGAAAGCCGATGCCTTGATGCCGGAGGCAGGCCCATCCCTGGCGCAGCGGATACACCCAGAAGAACACCAGGACCGCGGAAAGGCTGGCCCGACACACCCAAATTGGAAAGCGTCCGGAAACCGACTGGATGAAGCGCTGGCAAAGCCAGGCTGCCAAAGGCATCGCTGCCACGAGGTGAAGCATGTTCGGATTCTTCGCGGCGATGTTGAAGGCCAGCGTCACTAGGACTCCGATCGAGGCCAGCAGTTCAAGCCGACGGCCAGAGGACAGGGCCGGACTAAATCCACCCATCACGCTGCGCAAGGCCCACAGACTGGCGGGGACAAACAGCGACAGCAGGAAAATCGACGAGAGTCCCCCGAGTCCCCATCGGAAAAACGTCAGCCATCCCGCGCCCAGGCCTTCCACCAGCAGGCGTTGGCAGCGGACATTGAGCTGGAACTGGGCCCAGGCCGTCGGTTGAAAACCATACCAGGCGATCAGCAGCAGCACGCCAATCCCCAGCGAAAGGCCCTTTGGCAGGTTCCGCGCAAAGGCGGCCTTCCATCCAGACTGTCTTCCATCGAGCAAGACCGTCGCGGCCAGCCAACATCCGGGAACGACCGAACCGAGAGGATGCAACATCGGCAGCAGGACCAGGCCCGCCGCCCTCCAGACGACTGAACTCCGCCCCTTCCCCTCCCAGTTCACCAGAACCACCACCAGGACCAGTGCCGTCAGGATCTCCGGGCGATAACTTTGCATCGACGCCATGAACCCTGGCGCCGAGGCGGCGAGCAGGCCGGTCCAGATTCCGGAGCCATCCTGCCGCAGCCGTTCGGCAAGCCTTGCCATCAACCAGGCCGCTACACCCCAGATCAGGCAGGCGAGGGCGAAATCCGTCGACGGTCTCCAGGGAAGAAGCGGCAGCAGCAGGGAGCGCAGAAAGGGCCATCCAAACCAGTGGAAGCCCCAGGTCTGATCATAGCCCATGAAACCGCCCAGCAGGGGCCAGCGCAGCCGGCCCGGCCCGGCCGCACCTGCGACCGCACCGAGGCTCTGGAAGCTGTCAACCACGACGCTGCCCGTCTTGTAGGCAATCAGACCGAGGACGGAGCAAAGCAGCCAAAGCCCGATCAGGGCTCTCCAGCCCGGCTGGGAACCTGCCCTGTTTGGATCCAATTCCTGACTCATGGAATGCATCGAAAATGTTGCGAAACACGACCCGGGTGTTTCATGAGACATGCGAATCAGACCTGATCCGCAGCCTCCCAGGGAGAAGCCCGGTTTTGGCTCAATTCTAGGCGGACTTGCTGGGCCGGGCCTTGATCAAGCGCTGATAAAGCCCGGCAAGTGCCTCCTGGAACTGATCGTCCGCCATGGCGCGGCCTGTGACCTCGTGGACCCGCTTCAGCAGTCCCTCGGCGTGATCCTTTCTGAGTCGCGCCGCGATCTCTTCGGCATCCCAGGGAATTCGTGACCCATTCACGCCCTCGACCAAGGTCATCTCATGGCCGTCAAACGCGGCCGGATAGATGCGGACCCCCATGGCGGCCGCCTCCATCAGGACCAGACAAAACGATTCGCAATGGGACGGGAAAACAAAGGCATCCATGGCTGAGAAGTATCGCTCTGTCTCGACCACCCTCCCGGTGGCGTGAATCCGATCCAACTCAAATCCAGCAGGTGCCAGATCCGCCATCGTGCCTCCATCCGCACTGGAGGCACCCACCACGAGAACCTGAATCGGCAGGCCCTCACGAACCAGGATGTCGGCCGCCGCCAGCAGGAGCGGCAGACCCTTCCGCTCGAAGTCCCCAAGCGCCGAAAAGCCAAGCACAAGGTCCCCTTCGGAAAATCCAAGCTCGCTGCGCATGGAGGACCGATGCCTCTCCCGGGACGCCAACGAAAACCTCTTGGGATCGTAGGCATTCGGAAGAACCTCGACGGGCGACAATCCCTCGCGTTCCCGCAGGTGCCCGCTCATCGAATCAGAAACCGTCAGCCAGGTCCTGGGGCGTGCCCACCTGAAGCAGCTCATTTCAAAGCCACGACAAAAGAAGATCATCAGCCGCCGTGAAATGGAAAGCAGGATGACACCCGGTTTGGACTCGATGATCTCACGATAGCGCCCGAAGTGGAAATGGACATAGATGACGTCCGAGAACAGGGCATAGAAATCCGTGCACTGGATGATATCAGGGCGGGGTTGACGAAGGATCACAAACCTCAGGAAAGCCCGAAGATGAAAGGCGATCACGGTCCAGACCAGTCGCAGTGGCCAGGGTCTTGGCGCCCAGAAAAGCGGGTCCCATTCAAGTTTGGGATGCTCCACCTCACAGGTCACACTCCAGACTTCAACCTTGTCGAAATCCTCGGCAATCCGGGGCAGGGCCCTCACCACCGACTTCATCGAAGGACTGACCAGCGAGAAGTGTGGATCAATGTAGAGGATTCGGCGCATCGTCGCGGACCATCACTTTTCAACCAGCCGACGATACACCGGACCATAGGCGGCCCCGATCACGTCCCAGGAAAAACGCTCTTTCACCCCCGCCCGAATCCTGGCCGCCAGCGCGGTTCGATCGGGTTCGGCAAGCGAAAGATATCCGGTCATGGCTGCCTCCCAGGCATCGAGGTCCGCCGCATCGACGAGTCGCCCGTTTACCCCGTCCGTGACCAGTTCCGGCATCGAGCTGCGGGCCTGCACCACGGCGGGAAGCCCCATGCCCAGGGACTCGATCAATGCCAGCGGCAAGCCTTCCCGATCGGATGGAAAGAGAAACACCGCCGCCCGCTTCAGTAGGGCGCGGATCACACGGCGGTTAACCCCTTTCAACCAGATGAGGTTGGGCAGGGCATCAAGCTCCGCCCCAAAGGATTCAGCCCCTGGCATCACCGCCCCGGCCAGGACCATCGTCACGTCAGGCCTGCGTTTCGCCAAGGCGATCAGCACGTCCGGGCGCTTGCGGGCCTCGATCGCGCTGACCGTCAGCGTGAAACTGTGAGGAGCCAGGGCTTTGATCTCCTCGGGAAGCGCCTCGTCATCCTCCACTGTCGGGTCGAAATAATCCGGATCGAAGCCATTGGGAATGACCCCGAGAAACAACTCCGGCACCCGCTGACGGATGTCCACCGCCACCGCTTCACTTACTGCCACAAACCCATCAACCCAGCGGATCATCCGGTGATATCTCGCCCAGCAGGTCGGATGACTCGGATGCTGCTCCAGATTCATGGTGTTCAGGAACCGGGTCTTGCCCATGCCCCTGAGTTTCGCGACCACCGAGGATCCAAAGTTTCCATGACTGTAGGAAGCGGTGTGGACGATATCGAAGCGCTCCTTGAGGATGTCACCTGGCTTGCGCAGGCGGAGATTGGGAAGTTTCCAGAAGGTCTCGCCTTCCTTGCGGTCTTCGTCGGAGACCGGGTTGGAGAAGGAGTGAAACTCGATGTCCGGGTTGTATCGGACACAGGCCCGCTGGAGCGTGCTGATCGGATTTCGCCAACGATCAAGACTGATGGGCAGGAGGACTTTCATGAAAATGGGGATGGCCGCCCAATTCCGGCCAGGCGGCAGCGAAGAAACCCGGCGCGGCGGGTCGTTCAGCGACTGAAAATCTGGCGATACAGCTCACCATAGCGGCGGCCGATGGAGGCCCAGGCAAACCGCTCCTTGGTGGCTTCACGGATCACCACTCCCTCTTGCAGGCGGGTCGAGTACGCAGGTCCCAAGGCGGCCAGCAAGGACTCAGACCAAGCCTCTTTCTCCGCCAGATCAATCAACCAGCCATTCACCCCGTTCTGGACCAAATCCGGCATCGAGGTCTTCGGCTGGCCAATGACCTTGAGCCCCATGCCTTGGGCTTCGATGACTGAAAGCGGCAGCCCCTCTCTCTCTGAGGGAAAGACAAACACTCCGGCCCGCCGCATCAGGGCCCGGATCACCCGCCGATCGACATGGCCCAGCCAGATCAGGTTTTTCACCGACTTCACCAGCGGTTCAAAATGGCGGCCCTCAGGATGCACATAGCCAGCTCCGACAAAGGTGATCTGGGGATGCTTGCGGGCCAGCTCGACGACAAACTCCGGATGCTTCCTCGGCTCCAGCGCTCCCACATAGAGGGGAAAACTACCTGGCTCCAGGTCCCGGATGGCTGGTGGAAGACAGCCTTCATCATCGATCGAGGGATCGAAATAGTCCGGATCGAATCCATTCGGAATCACCCCGAGAAAGCGGTCCGGGCAACGCTGCGAAACACCCTCCCCGGCGATCTGACTCACTGAGATGAATCCGTCCGCCAGCTTCTCGGCGATTTTCAGGAGGGTCCAATCCTTCCCATCGCCCGGCCCCACCTGAAGATTGACGGTGGCCAGATACTGGCATTTGCCAGGATTTCTCAGCTTAGCAGCGACGACCGCAGCCTGATTGTGGGCGGTGATGGAAGCGGTGTGGACCCCGTCGAAGGGCGTGCTCGCCAACTCCAGTTGGGTGGCACGATGGATGTTGGGCCGACTCCAGAACAACTCGCCCAAGGCCCGGTCCTCTTCTCCAAAGGGGCCGGAGGCCGAGTGGAATTCAATGTCCGGATTTTGCTCAACGCAGGCGCGCAACAGGGTGGCGATCGGATTTCTCCAACGATCAAGGGTAATCGGCAAAAGGATCCTCATGCTGAAACGGGATTGGGATGGGGAAGGCGGCTGCGGCCTGGGTTCCCTTCCGCTTGATCTGCCTTGGCCTCTTCCCTCGCAGCTTGGCGTGCCTCACGTCTCTGCCTCATGGCGGACTGGTAGGTCGCGAAGGGAATCGCCAGCCAGATCGCGAAAAAGAAGTTCTGCGGGTAGTTCCGGAACTGGGCACCATTGCCCATCGCTCCGACCAGGATGCCGAACGCCAGGGCCATGCACAGCCGCGTGTTCTTGAAGGCCAGATCCGTTGGACTCAGGGAATACATGTAACCGAACAGCTTTTTCACCATGAAGATGGCCAAGGCCACGATCAGCGACAGGGGAATGTAGCCGATCTTGATCAGGGCATCGATCAGCGCGTCATGGCCCCAGTGGAAGTCGGCGTTCGTGGTGTTCTTGACGCTGATGCCGCTGGCGGCAAAGCCGAAGGGTTGCCAGAGTTCTGAAGACTGCGTCAAGTTCGCCCAGCCTTGGACCCGGTCCTGAGCAGTTCCGAGAACGACCGCGCGCTTCAAGGTCGGATCGTTGGTGGTGGCAAGGACGATGCGCTGAAGCTCGGACTCGATGGTCTGCAGCCAACGGTCCCGGACCATGATCGGCGCCAGGGCCACCACGGTGGCGAACAGGCCGACCACCATCCCAAGCCCGAAACGGGCCCGCATGCGGGTTCCAAGGAAGATGAAGGCCACGATCGTTCCAAGTCCACAGGCCCAACCGGTCCGGACGATGGTGAAGTACGAGGCGAGCAGGAACAGGGGCGCGAGCAGCCACTTGCCAAACCTCTGGAAGAAGGTCGGCTTCCCATTGCCTGGTCGAAGCGGCACGAAACAATAAAGAATGTAGATGGAGAGCAGGGTCGAAGCCGTGCCGGCACCGTTGAAGGTCGAGAAGCAGCGAACCTGCCCCATCGTCTCCACCAGATTCTTGGCTTCAATGGTGAGGCCGGACTGCAGGTAGGCAACCTCATAGTCAGCATAGCCGAACTTGCGCTGCCAGAACATGTAAAAGACCGAGGGAATGAAGGTCAGGAAGGAGAAGTGCAGGATCTTTCGCCGCTCCTCATCCGTCGGAAACAACACCGGAATGGTGAAGAACAGAAAGGCGTAGAAGCCCTGATTGACGATGCCGCTCAATTGTCCAAGTCCCTGCGAGTCGCCCGAGCCCAGGGTACCTGCCACCGTCACCACCACCACGAAGACCGACACGATCAACGAGGCAACCATGTCCTTCGTCATCTTTCCGCGCCCGACCGTCACTCCGAGGAACACCGAGATGATCGAGCCAGCCACCAACAACGGCGGGATGGCGAGAATGTAGGCCACGTCCACAAAGGTCGGATTGCCGCCCACGATCATCAGCCGCTTCAACACGTCGATGTAAACCGTTGAAACGAGCATGGCATACATCGCCGCCCGTGGGTTGGTGAGACCAAAGACGAACGAACCGATCGCGAGGAAGAGATAAAGCTGCCCCAGCGAGCTGCTGCGTGCCAGAAGCACCTCCACCATCACGTACAAGCCCAGCGACAGCCCGAAGAGCACGGAGATAAGGGCCTTGAGATTGACTTGGTTCATCGGCTTGGGACGGAGATTCCCTCGAAATTACGGAGGATTCAAGACGAGATTGCCTCTCAGAGGCATTCCTGATCGTGGCGAATCCTTAAGCAATGCTGAATAGGGCCTACAATCGAGGCGCGGCGGACATGGACGAACTCACCAATTCAATTCTCCGCCAAGTGGACGGGATAAGGCGGATAAAAGGAAATCTCCATCAGCTAGGGTGGTGAATCGAACCCTCGGTGACCGCAAGGCTCTGAGGATGCCGAGAACACAGACGAGTTCAGATCAACGTGGGGTATCAGAGGAGGTTCCAACGAGAGCATGCGGAATTGCTTTCCCTCCGCGATCTCCTCAAACTCTGAGTTTTGAGTGGTCCTAGAATGTCCACGCTGTCTGGGAATCAGCGAATCTGACGGAACGCCCTGAGATGTGGGCACTGTGGAGGCTCAGAGCGCCGACGCCCCGCGCTCGGCACGGGCCTGATTGTAACGCGCGGCGAGCTGCATCAGCCAGCGGGTCGATCCAGGCGAGTTCCGCAAGGAGGCACCGGGCCAGATCCAACCCCAAGGCTCCTTTTTTTGAAGGCAGGCGCGAATCCTATGCAAATCATATCCTTGTGCCAGGGGCACGGAATCGAGATGCGCCTCGTCGGTGGAGATCGTCCAGTTCAGAAACTGCGCGGCATCCTCGGGCGTCGGACGCTCGAACAGTCGATCCAGATTGCAGATGGCAAAGGCTTTCAAGGTCTCCGGGCTACACCAATCGCGGTAGCGCTCTTGGTTCAGCAGGGCCACGAAGGCCAGGGCCGCCGCCTGGGCCTCCTCCCGACCCGGAGCGGACTCTCCGCGCTCATAAGTCTCGAAATCGGGCTGCCAATCCTCATCCCCTCTCACATAAGTGCGGAGAGGTCCACTCACCCCACCGACCAGAACTTCAAACAGGCGCTCATGTCGATCAAGAGCCATGGCTCCCTCGGACCTTGCCAGATCATAAAGCCAGCCCTTTTTCCCTGGCCCGACCTGTTGCCGGCGGGTCAACCCGAGATAGTATCCCTGGAGAGGTGTTGAGCGTTGATGGATCTCGTCCAACAAATCCTGGGAACGCCCTTTCCAACCGACGTCCACCACACCAATCCGACCCGGAGCCTTCGCAAACTCCTGATCCAGGTAGCCTCTCGCCGGAATGGAGGCCTGCTTCAGGCCATCCATCCGGATCCGCTCCCATTCCGGAGTCAGCAGGAGTTCGATCAAACGGACCTTCTGCATCCGATCCAGCACTGCCGCCACTTCCACTCCGAGCTCAGCCGCCAAGCGCGCAAGAGCCACGGAGTCCAGGGCGAGCCGGGAACCGACCAATCCAAGAGTATGACCGCGACTGCCATCGAAAAGGCTGGACTCATCGATTCCGGGGGCTTGGCCGAGGGCCAACTGAAGTTGCCGACGATTGATGCCGAGATAAACCAAGTGGGGATCACCAGGCTTTGCAAGAATCTGTGCCGCCTGGTAGAAGAACCAGCCATCCCTGGAAAGGAACCACAAGGTCTCAACCCCATCCTGGCGGGCCTGATCCAGCGTCCATCTCACAAAGCCAGCCAACATCGGACCCATTACCCCAGAGCCCAAGGAGGTCCAGTAGTCATCCGGAGCCGGTCGCTCCGCACGGGCCAACCGGCTCATGGCAGCCAGCCCCCCATACTCGCGGATCCCTGCCACCCCGGACCCTTCCGGAGCCTCCTCCCATCGGCTTGGCTCCGCCGTCCCGAGCCGGGCCGAAGACAAGCCCGCCCGACGGGGAGATTCAACATCCCCATGCGGATTGTCTCCGCGGTGCATAACCTGATGGGATTCGACCTCCAGCTTCGCCAGCAACGGCTCCCAAATGCGGCCATTTGCCTTTGATGCCTTCCATTCACAGGAAACCGCAAGCAAGTCGCCCTCCTGCCACAGGCCCTCCCGCTCCAGGAGACGGCGAAGAAAGTGATCGCGCAGATACATGTCGCTCACGAATGCCACCCGAAGACCCTTGGTTCTCGCATCCTCAACGGACTTCAAACCGAGCGGAGTCGCCGAAAGCAACGATGACTCCAGCTCCAACTCCCTCTTCATGGCAAGTTCCCGAACCGACTCCGACCAGCGAAGCAATCGCGCAAGCAGCAGATAGATCTCCTCGATCGTGACATCGCCCCCCTTCGCTCCACGCCGTGCCCAACGCTCCGCGCGAACCCTCAACCAGCAGAAGCCTCCGACTGGCGGCAGCCAGATCCCCGACTCCCGGAGTTCCTTCGCCAGAATTTCAAACACGTTCGCAGGCTGCGCCACCCTACGGGTCAATACCGTATCAAATATATCAAAAGTAGCCCAGGAGATCACGATCTTAAAGCGCTGCCGAAAGAATGAATGGCTAAACTTGGCACCAACCTCAGTTTTCCCTTGAAGAAGAATTCAACCGCAATCGGAACGAAGCGGAGATAGACCGGAGGTCAAATGGACGCAGATGGACATGGATTTCAAGAAACTGATGGTGGATTTAAGTTTGTTCCCGGAGGCTGTCTGAAAAAGGGAGGCCTCACGGAAAATACAGAAAATGGAACCGCAGATGGACGCAGATGGACGCAGATGGACGCAGATGGACGTGAATGAAAGAAAGACTAAATCCAGAGAATAGTCAGATTCCGGAATTCCTATCTGAGTTCTTTATCTGCGTCGATCTGTGTCCATCTGCGGTTGAAAATCTCTTTTAAGTTTATTCAGACAGCCTCTTAGGGTGAAAATTAGAATCAGCACCATTCCTCATTTATCTGCGTCCATCTGCGATTCCATTTCTTTTGTTTATTGATTCAGCAGAAAGGCCTTCGAATCGGCAACAAGCGCACTTCGGACTCCACCCGCTGATCCGCTCAATCTCCCTTGGAAAGAAACTCACGATAGAAGGAAAGCACCGCTTCCCGTTGCCGGTCCGGATGGAAGCGATCCTTCACCGAGTCCCTGCATTTCCGGACCATGTCCGCATCGGCCGGCCAGGCCACCACATCAAGAACCGCCTCACGAAGGCCCTCGACCGAGAAGGGTTTCACCAATCGACCATTCTCGCCATCGGTGATCATGTCCGGCATGCCGCCGATGTCGAAGGCCACCACCGGAGTTCCTGAAGCAAGGGATTCCAGGACCACGTTCGGAAGATTGTCCTCCCGGGAAGGTGCAACGAACACATTTGCTGCCGCATACAAGGCCGCCAGGCGTCGCTCATCGCTGATGCGACCGAAGGCCTGATAGGCAAAGGGCATGCCCTCCAGCATCGGGATCGATCCACCTCCAAACGAGACCACCCGGATCTCACCGTCTCCTTGGACCAGATCCGCACCGATGCCGGAAAGCGCTTCAATCAAGAGATCCCCACCCTTCCGGGAATACGACAGTGAATCCGCCCCAAACAGGATGATGCGACCTGACTCCGGAAGACCCAGTTCCCGCCGAGCCTCGGCTCGATCCGCTTCCTGCCACGGAACCGCCGGGATCTCATAGGGAATCCGCCGGATGCAGGAATCCGGAAACATGCCGGACTCCCTCACGCAGTCTTCCATCCAGCGCGATGGAGCGATGGCCGCGACCTTCTTTCCGCAGTAGATCGAACGCTTCTTCGCCAGCACCGCCCGGATCAGGGGATGATCATCCATGTCGAAGGCCGGCAGCGACCCCTTGGATTCAAGCCATCTCGTGAGATGACTCCCAAGATAATAATAACCACCCGTGAACGCGCGCATGTCATGAAGCGTCCACATGATTGGAGTTTGGAAGCCTGCCAGTTCCGACAGGGAGGCAACCGAGCCATCCACCCAGTGGAAATGCACCAGATCAAAACCCATGGCGTCCAGACCCGCCAGATAGCCCTGGGGAATCACCTGAAAATCGATCTCTTTCCTGTTTCTCCCGGTGGCGGCAAGGATGACCTTGCCGGCAAACTCGACACTCCTCCACACTCGTCTGAAGACTCCTCCCGAGCGATCCAACCACTCAACTCCGGGCCATTGATTCGACGTCAAACACGCGAAAAAGTGGGAGTCCACCCCGTGATTGCATAGACTCAGATGGAGGCGATAGGCCGCCTTCGCAGCCCCTCCCGAGGCGGACGACACGAGATGGGCAACACGGAGCTTGGGAGCAGTCATTGGAAAAGGAACAGATGCAAAGTTACACGCTCGCCAACCGTTTCAGTTGCGATCATTGGTCAGGTCTTCATCGGCCATTCGGATTCGGAACCCTCCGAGAAGCTTCCTTAAGATTGGCCGGGACTGCGGCATTGCCACCACGGCAAGCCCGAGAACCAGCAGCAAACAGGCACTGATCCGCCTTCCTCCACGCAGGAATGGCAGCAACCTCAAGACCATCAGGAACCAATAGTTCGGCCCGCGATCATCATCGAAGAGAAGATAATCCACTCCTCCACGGAGGAAGGGCTTCCAAAGCATCAACTCCAACCCAGCCGACAAATGTTGCATGACGGGCCGACCGGCACCGTGAATCTCCGCCAAGGTCGGGAGCCCGGCAGCCACCAGGTTGCAACTCCACTTCTGTCCTTTATCGGGCTGTTTCCAGTCGACAATCAGTCCTTGTTCATAGCGGACTGCAAGTCCGCCGTCGAGGATCGAGAGGGAGACGGCGAGATGAGGAGCAAGTGAATAACAGTAGTGATAGGCCAGACGGGACCGCTCCCTAAAGGCCCGGGTCAGAAAGATCTTCGAAGAGATGAAAAGAAAATTGCTGAACTTCAGATGATTCTCAAACCCTTGAAGAAGTTCATCAATCGTCCGGACGGTCGATTCGCTTTCGTTCCGATCAATCCCGGATGAGAAACAATAGAGTCCGGCTGGTTCCGGTGCGTTCGAGTCACGGGCCAGTGCCCTTAAAATCTGCTCCAGCGCATCCGGATAGACTGAGTCATCATCGCCCAAGATCCACGTCCAGGTCCCAGCGGAGTGCTCGAAGCAGCGGCAGATGTTCGCCGCGAGGCCGACGTTGACCACATTCCGGCGCACCAGCAGGCCCAGTGGGAGTTCACCTCCAAAATGGGCTCGGATCACCTCTTCCGAGGGCTCGGACGAAGCGTTGTCGACAACAATGATTTCAACATCCTGCCTTCCCCCAACCTGTGGAAGAAGTTCCACCAGTCTCGCGCACAGACTCGCCGGGCGATTGTAGGTTGGAATGGCAATGGTCAGAAACGGCGGCATGATCGTTCAAACAGTGGACTTGATCGTTTGCTCCCCCTGATGGGACTGCCAGTAGCTCTTGAAGATCAGGTAAATGCCTATCACGCCAATGACCCAGGAGCCCAGATTCCCAATGGCCGCGCCCCGCAGGCCCATGTAGGACATTGCCACCCATAGGAACAAGGGGGTAAGGATCATCTGAATGTAGGCGATGCGCACGAACGGCTCGATCTTGAACGCCCTTGGCCAATACGTCAGTCCCAGGGCAATCGTTTGGACCGTCATGGCCACGTAAAGCAACCCGGTGGACGCCGGGTCCATGAGCCGGTCGTGGAATCTGGGAAAATAGGCCAAGACCAGCGTGGTCCCCCAAGATACGCCGCCTGCAAGGATCGCGAGCACGCACAGTTGGGACCACTTGGTCCGAAACAGCGATGCTGCCTGAGGAAACTCCTGATCCGCAATGTGATGCGCCAGCTTAGGGAAGTTCATTGCCAGCCAGATCGAAGGAAGTCCGATGAAGGTGGTGCCAATCGATTGGGTGAAGCCAAGCCGTGCCGATTCCACCGCACCGAGCAGGCAGAAGCAGATGGGCTGCTGGATTTGAAACACGAAGTATCCCGTTAGATAGGTTTGACTTGCCTTCTTGATGAGCGAAACGAGCTCGGATCGGAAATGCTGAAGCCGATCCTCCGGTTGAATCTTCGGATCCGCATACATCCAGCGATGTAGCTTGCGAAAGCGATACTCCTGGGAGGCATAACCAATGATTGCAGCAATGCAGAACGAAAACAGGCCTGCCCCAAGCAGAAGTGCTGCCCATAGTGAGAGGCTTTGAATGATGTTGTTCTTGATGCGGAGCAGATTCGCTTCAGCAACGAAGCCAGCACCCTCGGCTAGTCCCCAACGGCCCTCGGAGGCAAATTGAAGGGCTCCGATCGTGATGAATACCCCCCATGCCGCCATGGTTCCAAAATCGCCATGTCCTTGGTAGGACATGAACGCGGCACCTCCCATTCCCGCCAGAGCTCCATACCAGCAGGACACCTTCAGCATCCAGCGGTTGACGATCGCCACAAAGGCAGGATCGAGCGGCCCACGCTCCCGCTCGTCAACCGGCAACCTTGCGTAGGCGGCCACCTGGATGACCGAGGTTCCAACCCCCAGTTCGAAGAGAATCCGCAGAGCCAGCAAACTACCAAAGAGATAGTAGAGCCCTTGCTGCTCAGCAGTCAGCTTCCAGACAGTGAGTAACGAGCCAATCGGTGCGCTGACCATCCCGATCGCCCGCGCGATGAGGCCGGTTCCCACCTTCCGGTCGATCCCAACGACCTTGAGCAATCGTTGCACAAGACCAACGACTTGATGAGATAGCTTGTTCAAAAGTGGGGCCTTGCCTTGAAATCCACAACCATGCCGGGCCTCAGACCATTCTCGCCCAGATCTCCTTGATTCCCTGCTCAAGCGTGAACGTTTGCTTCCAGCCAGGGACGGGCTCGCCCCGGTCAGACGGATGCATCACCTCCCGCTCACGATACGGCCGGGCACCCCATCTGGCGTTGACGGGCCTTCCGGTGACTTTGCCGATCAGTTCGGCAAGCTCGCGAATCGATATCGTGTTCTCGGCCTTGATCATGTAGCGGAGATGCGTTGCGCTCGAGTGCTTTGAAAGCACCTCATCCGCCATCATGAAGGCGGACGCCACATCGCGGACATTAAGCAGGTCGATTCTCTGCTCCCCGGGAGAGAGATCAAGAAACTCGCCGGATCGAGCGGCGTTCAACAGCAAGGCCATGAGCTTCCCTCTTGGATCGTCCTCACCGTAGTTGTCGTGCAGCTTCAAGGTCACGACTTTCAGGCCAGCGACCCGAACGTAGTACTCGATCAGATCCTCAAAAGCCTGCTTGGTCGCCGCATAGAGACACACTGGATCGTATTCCTGATTCTCGAAGTGCTGCCAGCCCGTGCCAGTGTTGATGAATCGTTCACATCCCACCGTGACGGCTGATTCCAGGAGCTGGAGCCCGAACCGCAGGTTGGAGTCCACCAGTGCGTCGAGATCATTGAGGCTGTGCCGAGTGACAATCTTCGAGGCCAAATGGAAGACGACTTCAGGCTTCGCCTGCTGGAAGATTTCCAGCATCTGGGCTGAGGACCCGTCGTGCCGAGCAAGATGAGCACCAGCAGGGACACGAGCGTCAGAGGATCCAACCCGGACAATGACGGTCACATCCCAACCTTCCTTGATCAGGCAGGTCGCCAGGTGATGACCGATGAAACCGGTTACTCCAGTAACGATGGCTTTGCGTGGAGATGACATGATGGGTAAGGAAGTTATGCGGTCTGCTGAAGGAGGCGAAGAAGATTGGCAGCCAACACGGATGCGCGGTGCTTCTGGTTGAGGAGGGCGCGGGCGCCTTCAACGACCTTGGGGATGCGGATGGGATCCTTGAGAATGGACTCGACGAAATCGGCGATTTCAGGAGGGGTCAGCTTCGGGTCATAAAGGAAGCAGTTTTCCCCATGAACATAGTCATGATAGGTTCCTTCTTCCGGCCCATGTGACACTGGTGCCGCCCCGGCAGCCGCCGCTTCGAGTGGCCTGAAGCAGTGATAGGCGAGCCCCTTGCCGGACATGCACAGCTTGCTGGCCAGGATTCCGGTGGTGAACTTGCCGAACGATTTCTCGCCGAGTTCGAAAACCTTCCAGCCCCGCTCCGTCAGGAGGCGGGTGGACTCCAGCTGCTTGACCCGTTGCTCATTGTGGTAGGTGCCAGCGACAAAGACATCGTGTTCCCCTTCTCCTGAGCGCTTCGCCACCAACGAATCAATCAGGTCATCCTGAATCACGGTCGGAAGGTAATGAATTCTGGTTTGAGCCGGCCCCAAACAGGTTCCTACCAGGTCCCTCGGGACGTTCAGTTGGAAATAGTGTGCCGGCTCGATGCATTTCAGGGCGAACTCACTTGGGTAGAACTGGTCGGAATAATCGGTCACCGCAAATCGCGCGGAGCGGCCAAAGACCAGTCTGCGGGCCAGTCTGGCCGCCGGGGGATTGGACAGGAACCAGGCAAGCGTTCGCTTGATGATGCGCCGGAAGAAGCCGTTTCCCGTGGTCCAGCTGACATGGGAGGGCGGGACGATCACCCAGTCGTATCTCCGGGCCCTCAGAAGCTCAAACACCAGCCTCGGAATGGCGGAGCGCGGGGGCGACTTGGGGCAGCCGCTGTGCATGACCGCGCGTCCGGTCTGACAATGGACGACCTCCACCTCGGCCGAGCGAACGGGCAGGAGCAGGGAGTCGGTGGTCAGATCGAGAATCTTCATGGCATGACCGGGCGACGGGTGGTCAGAATGGGGAGTCAAACCCACCGAACTCTGGATGGGTGAGGTCTCGTCCGGAGATCACCGGGGCTGTGATCGGCCATTCGAATCCAAACGAATTCCAGGCAATGCCGCAATCGTGCGCAGGCGAGTGGACCGCATCGGTCTTGTAAACCAGGCAGCTGTGGTCCTCCAGGCTGGCGAATCCGTGGGCGATCCCCACCGGGACATAGACGAGGTGATGGTTGGCCGCAGACAGTTCCAGGCCCACGGAGCGCCCGAAGGTGGGCGAGCCCTTCCTCAGATCCAATAGCACATCCAGCACCCGTCCCGAGATGCAGTAGATCAGCTTCTGATGTTCATGGGGCGGGATCTGGAAATGCATGCCCCTCAGCACGTCCTTGGCGGAGGTGGAGAAGAACTCCTCGCGAACGGTCATCGAGATTCCATGCTCGGCGAGCTGTCCTTCATGGAAGGGCTTCACGAAGTTTCCGCGGGCGTCCTCGAAGACGAAGGGCTTGAGGACCTTGACGCCGGGTAATGGTTCGTCGATGAGGGTCATGGGAGGGATTTGAGTGGGAACAAAATGGCCGGTTCGCGGCGTGACAGGTCAGACCCCCTTGCCGATGACGAAGACCTCGAAGCCGTGGGCCTTGAGGGCGGCGGTGGGAAGGATGGCCCGGCCATCGAAGACGAAGGCGGGCTTCAGCATGCCGTCGTAGAGGCGGACGAGATCGAGGTTTCTGAACTCCTCCCACTCCGTCAACGCGGCAAGCGCGTGGGCGCCCTCACAGGCAGTGTAGGGTGAATCGCAGATCTGAAGGTGGGTGTTGATCAGTTCGGGATCGACTCCGGCCTCGACCAGGTCCTGACGGATGCTGTCGGCATCGACCCGCGGGTCATAGACGGCGATCTGGGCGCGCTCGCGGAGAAGATCCCGGCAGACGGCGATGGAGGCCGACTCGCGGGTGTCGTTGGTGTCCTTCTTGAACGCAAAGCCGAGGATGGCGATGCGCTTTCCGGTGACGGTGTTGTAGAGGGTGCGGACGATCTTCTCGACGAAGCGGGATTTCTGCCAGTCGTTGAGCTCGATCACCTTGATCCAGTAGGCGGCGACCTCCGGCAGGCCGAAGGATTCGCAGAGATAGACGAGGTTGAGGATGTCCTTCTGGAAGCAGGATCCGCCGAAGCCGACGGAGGCCTTGAGGAACTTCGGGCCGATGCGGCTGTCGGTGCCGATGGCGCGCGACACCTCATCGACATCCGCGCCGGTGGCCTCGCAGAGGGCGGAGATGGAGTTGATGGAGGAGATGCGCTGGGCAAGGAAGGCGTTGGCGACGAGCTTGGAGAGTTCGGACGACCAGAGATTGGTGGTGATGATGCGCTCGCGTGGCACCCAGTTGGCATAGACGGAGACCAGGGCCTCGACGGCGTCGGCTCCACCCGGGGTGGTTTCGCCACCGATGAGGATGCGGTCCGGGGCGCTGAGATCCTCGACGGCGGTGCCTTCTGCCAGGAACTCCGGATTGGACAGCACATCGAAGGTGGCGTCGGCGCGGGAGTTGGCGGCGAGGATGGACTTGATCGCGGTGGCGGTTTTCACCGGGATGGTGCTCTTTTCCACGATGATCTTGTGGCCCTGGGAGACCTCGGCGATGAGGCGGGCGGCGGACTCGATGTAGCGCAGATCCGCCGCGCGACCGGCCCCGATGCCGTAGGACTTGGTGGGGGTGCCGACGGAGACGAAGATCAGGTCGGCGGAGGCGATGGCGGCCTTGATGTCGGTGCTGAAATGAAGGTTTCGGCCGCGGGCGGAACGGACGACCTCGTCGAGGCCGGGCTCATAGACCGGCAGGGAGTCGGAGTTCCAGGCGGCGATGCGTTGGACATTGAAGTCGGCGACGGTGACCTGGATATGGGGGCACTTGGCGGCGATCATGGCCATGGTCGGGCCGCCGACATAGCCGGCTCCGAGGCAGCAGATGGATTTGATGTTCATGGGAAGAGGGACTCGACCCGCCTGAGCCTTGCCGAGAGCAAGGGGACGGGGGGCGGTGATGGTCGGTGGAAGGTCAGGCCAGAAGAGGGGGAACTGCTATTGCAGGGGACAAAAGCAGGCTTCGGGCCGACCAAAGGGAAGAAATGGTGAGGGGATTTCAGATGGGATAACCGCTGTCTTGACGGTCACTCAGAGGCCGGGGCGACCGGCCAGCACGAGGAGGTAGTCCTTGCCAAGATAACTGGAAACACTGGTCGCCTTGGCATAGTCCACCGTGATCTTGATCTCGCCCGCAGCGAGCTTGATGGCGACTTCGCTGGGGGCCTTGGCAGACCAGGCGAAGGGGCCCTTTGACGACAGAACGAAGGCATTGTTGGAGTCCACGAAATGGTAGACATCCAGAAGGGTTTCCCGCTTCTTGTCTTCGGCCGCATACACCAGCCAGACGGTTCCGGTGAGCGTCTTTCTGGCTTCCGCCGTGGAATCGGGCACGGGGAGGCCAGAAGAAGCACCGGCCTGGGCGGGCGGCTTGCTGGAGAGGCCTCCGTTGGCCTCCCGCTCGGACTTCACGGTCAAGGCCTCCTTGAGCCGGCGCTCCTGGACCAGACGATCTTCCAGCTTCTGCAGTTCCTTCTTGTACTTGTCCCGCCAAGGGATCATTTCCTGGTCGATCCGGGTTTGGAACTGCTCCCGCAAGCGGGTCAGTTCGAGTGGCTCGGCGGTTTCCTCCTGGGCATGGGACAATTCACCAAGCATCAGGAGCGCTCCGAGGACGGTCGAAACGTAAGTGCGATTTCGATTCATGGCGGTGGAGGTTGGGAAGGGTTTGGGAGAACGGAACGTCGATAGTCGAACATCGAACGCCTGGTGGTTTTTTGCCTTTAGGCTTTTGGACCTTCAGGCGGCAGCCTTCGCGGCTGCGAACTCGCGGATGACCTGGACCATGTAGTCAATCATCGCGGGAGTGAGGCCGGGGTAGGTGCCGAGGAACATGGTCTGGTTCATGATCCGGTCAGCACCGGGAAGCCCACCGGAAACGCGCATGGCAGCGGGGTTGTCGCGGCGGAGCTGCACGAAGGCGGGCTGCCGGACGAGGTTGCCGCCGAAGAGCATGCGGTTGCCGATCTTGTTCTCGTCGAGATGGGCGGCGAGTTCGGTGCGGGTGAAGGGAGCATCCTCCTTGATGGTGATCTTGAAACCGAACCACGAACAATCGGTGCGGCAGCCGGTTTCGTCCCAGGTGAAACTGGAGCTTGGAACTTCGGAGTTGGAGCCTTCCTGCGGTGGAATCCAGGCGGTGGCGTGGGTGGGCAGGGCGAAGTCGATGTACTGCTCCAGTCCATGGAGGCCGCGGCGAAGGCGCTCCCAGTTCTGCTTGCGGGCCTCGATGAAGGCGGGGAGACGCTTGATCTGGACGCGACCGATGGCGGCCTGGGTGTCGAGCGGCTTGAGGTTGAAGCCCATGTGGCTGTAAATGTATTTGTGGTCGTAGCCCTCCGGGAGTTCACCGAGCTGCCACTTGAAGCGCTTGCCGCAGGTGTCGTCTTTTCCGGAGGCGCACCAGCAATCACGGCCCCAGTCGCGGAAGGACTCGGCGTAGGTCTTGAGCGGGGGCTTGCGGACGATGTTGACGGCACCGCCTTCGCCCATGGTGAGGTGGTGGGGAGGGTAGAAGGACTGGGTGGAGATGTCACCGAACGATCCGGTTGGAGCGGTCAGGAGTTTCCCGCTTTCGGACTCCGAGAACCGGATGATCGGGTGCTCGCCCTTCTCGGCGATCTTGAGGAGGTGGTCGAGACCGAGTTCCTTGGCAAGTTCAGTGGGAAGCGTGTAGGTGCAGCCGAGGGCGTCGCAGTTGTCCTCGACGAGCCAGAGATCGTACTTCTTGCAGAAGGCGAGGACGATGGAGAGTTCGAAGGGATTGCCGAGGGCATGGGCCATCATCACGGCCTTGGTCTTGCCGGGTGAGTAGGCGGCCTCGAGCAGGCTGCAATCGGCGTTTCCGGTGAGGGGCTTGGCGTCGATGAAGACCGGCACGGCGCCGCACTGGATGATCGGGGAGACCGTGGTCGGGAAGCCGGCGGCCACGGTGATGACCTCGTCGCCAGGGCGGATGCGCTTGTGCTCGGGGAGCTTGTGGGTGGTCAGGGCGCTGAAGGCCACGAGGTTGGCGGAGGAGCCGGAGTTGACGAGCAGGGAGTGCTTCACGCCCATGAACTCGGCGAGTTCCTTTTCCATCGCCTCGCCTTCGGGCCCGAGGGTGAGCCAGAAGTCGAGTGTGGCGGAGACGGCGGCCTCGACCTCATCCTCGTTGAAAACGCGACCGGCATAGGGAACGGTGGTCTGGCCAGGGATGAAGGGCGAGTGGGCGGCATCGTCACCCGGACGGTTGGCGCTGTGGGTGAGGCGGGAGAATTCGCGGGTCAGGCGGAGGATTTCAGCTTTGAGTTCGGAAGGATTCATAGGGGTGGTTGGGCGGTTTTCAGTTTGAAGGGTTCAGCCGGATGGAGTTCGGGCATTTCCAGAGTTTCGGGTTTCAGTCCATTTGGGTTTAACGGGCCCAGAGGAGCCCTGCGGCCTGGGCTGCGGTTTCGTAGGCGACAATCTGCTGATTGCACAAGAGTGCGGGATCCTCGCCGCGCTGCTCGCCGAGATACCATTCGGCGGTGCGGAACAAGGTTTCCTCGAAATCCCAAACCGGCTGCCACTGGAGCAGGTGAAAGGCCTTGTCGATGGCGAGATTGAGCTTCGAGGCCTCGTGGAGGGCATTCGGATCCGAGCAGTCGGTCCAATCGCCCCCGGTATGGGAGATGAGGGTTTCGACCAACTGGGCCACCGTGCGGTTGCTGGTCAGGCGGGGGCCGAAGTTGAAGGATGAGCGGAACGGTGAATGGTCCGGATATCCGGCCACGCGGCTGTCGTGCAGGGCGGCGCCGAGCCAGAGATAGCCGGACAGCGGCTCAAGCACGTGCTGCCAGGGGCGGGTGGCGATCTTGTTGCGGACCGGAATGGACTCCCCCTTGCGAAGGGCGCGGATGCAGTCGGGCACGATGCGATCCAATGCCCAGTCTCCGCCGCCGATCACATTGCCGGCACGGGCGGTGGACATGGCGACCTTGCCACCCGGATCGAAGAATGAGCGGCGGTAAGAGGCTGCGGCGATCTCGGCCGCACCTTTGGAGGCGCTGTAGGGATCGTGGCCGCCCATGGCATCCTCCTCACGGTAGCTGTAGAGCCACTCGCGGTTTTCATAACACTTGTCGGTGGTGATCACCACAACGGTGCAGGGATGTCCGCTGCGGCGGACGGCTTCCAGGAGGTGAACGGTCCCGAGGACGTTGGTGGTGAAGGTTTCCACGGGGATCTCATATGAGAGCCGGACGAGTGGCTGGGCCGCGAGATGGAAGATGAACTCCGGCTTTTCCTCCGCAATGATGCTGGTCAGTCTGGCGAGGTCAGCCAGATCGCCGCGGTGGTCGGCGGTCAGGCGGGCGGAGATGCCGAGCTGGTCATACAGCACTTCGTGCGGCTGCGGGTCGAGGGAATAGCCGGAGAGCCTGGCTCCGGACTGGAGGAGCCACAGCGACAACCAGGAGCCCTTGAAACCGGTGTGTCCGGTGAGCAACACGGATTTACCCGAGTAGGTGGAGTGGAACATCGAATGTTATTGGTTATGAGTGATGAGTTGCTGGGAATACTTTCCAAGCAACATTTAACAATGAACATTCAACACTCTCACCAAACCTTCCACGGTGCCTTGCGGGCGTCCCAGAGATTTTCGAGCTCGATCTTGTCGCGGAGGGTATCCATCGGACGCCAGAAGCCATCGTGGCGGAAGATGCCAAGCTGGCGGTCGGAGGCAAGGGACTCAAGCGGCTGGCGTTCGAAAATCGTGCGGTCGTCGGCGATGCGCGCGAAGACCGATGGTTCGAGCACGAAGTAACCGCCGTTGATCCACGATCCATCACCTTCGGGCTTTTCCTGGAAGGAGACGATCTGATCGCCGTCCAGATTCAATGCTCCGAAGCGTCCGGGTGGCTGGACGCCGGTGAGGGTGGCCTCCAGACCGGAGGCCTTGTGCGCGGCAATGAGTGAGGTGATATCCACATCGCCCACGCCGTCGCCATAAGTGCAGCAAAAGGCCTCGTCGCCCACGTAGGGCTGGATGCGCTTGATGCGACCACCGGTCATGGTCTCGTCACCGGTGTCCACGATCGTGACCTTCCAGGGCTCCGCCTTCTTGTGGTGGACCTCCATCGAGTTGTTTGCCATGTCGAAGGTGACATCGGACATGTGGAGGAAATAGTTGGCGAAATACTCCTTGATGACATATCCCTTGTAACCGGCACAGATGACGAAGTCATTGATGCCATGGGCACTGTAGATCTTCAGGATATGCCAGAGGATCGGGCGACCGCCGATCTCGACCATCGGCTTGGGACGCAGGGCGGTTTCTTCGGAGAGGCGGGTGCCAAGGCCCCCGGCAAGGATGACGGCTTTCATGGGATGGGATAACAGGGTGTTTGGACTCAGAGGGTTTCCTCGCAACTGGCGAGGACATATCGGGCGAGGGCTTCCGGCGACCAGAGTCGCTGATAGCGATCGAGAAGATGGGCGGTGCGGGCGGCATCGTGGGCCGGACTGGAATTCGCGATTTCCTTGAGGCGGGTTTCGGCGCGATGCCAATCGACGTCCTGATCGAGTTCGTAGCCCATCGGGCCGAGTTCGATGACCTCTTCAGGATCAAAGGGGGCGTACCAGTGGATGGCCAGCGAGTCCGTTGCCACGCCGGTACCGACCAGGAAGCTGTCGATGAAGCGGAATGGCAGGCTCAGGCTAAGACCGGAGACATTGAGGTTGTAGGCTGCGGATGCAACGGTCCTGGAGTAGGCATCGTCATCCGAAAGGGCGGGGCCGATGAGGGATGGATCGGAACTGTTCACCAAACGGGCATCCACTCCGGAGTGTTCGAGACCGCGAAGGTATCTCACGAGTCGTCCACGTTTCAGATTCGGATGCTGATAGAGCCCGGGAAAATCCTTCAGACGATTGTCAGCTTCCGGGTCACTGTCGCCGCCGAAGTAGGCAAACAGACGGGTCGATTTCTGGGCGCTTGCCTTGCTTTCCCAGTCCCGCAGAAGGCGCAGGTTCTTCGAGAAATCAAGAGCGCGGGAGAGCGGACGACCCAGCATCGCAGGCTTCACCTTGTGAGCATGATCGATCACGACCTGCGGCATCGGCCGGCTGATTCCCTTGCAGAGCTGGAGCGGATCGGGGAAGGAGGTGGGGAGCTGGCACTTGAAATAGCGATCGCAGGACGGAAGCAGGGACTCGGCGTAGGAGTAGCCGTGGTCGGTGACGTCGAACACGAACTTCGAGACCTTGCCACCGAAGTCGATCTCGGCTTCCAGCCACCACATCGGGCCATTGATCCGTGCGACCCAACCCGGTGCGATGGCCTTGGCTCCCCAGCGGAAATAGCGGTGGCGAAGGGCGGTTTTCGAAGGCGGAAGCCGGAAGCGGAGGCGGAGCTGGCCGCGCTCCTGGAGCAGGCCGAAGCCCGTCACCAGCCAGTCGAAATACCCGGCGTGGTTCAGGCAGAAGTTGGTGATGGTGACGACGGGTGGCTTCACTGCGGCAAGGGAGGTTCCGAAAGGAAGGACTCGTATTCGGCAGGGGTTCCGAGAATCCAGTGCTCCTCGCAGCGGTCCAGCACGAAGCGTGCCCCGCGTTCGATCAGGCGGTTGTAAAGCGGAGCCACGTAGAACTCACCCTTCTCCAGTTCGTTCGCGGCGATGGCGGATCCGGCAATCTCAAGAAAGGCGGAGGTGGAGGCGAAGTGGTAAAGGCCGGTGAGGGCACTGGAGGAGATCACCGATTTTTCGCGAACCTCGAGAACCGTGCCTGTCTCGTCGGTGCTCGCGAAACTGAACCGCGGCTCCGTGGAGGTGAACGCACCCAACACGCCATCGTGATCAGAGTTGCGAAGGAGATCGGCGAGGCCCGAGGAGCGGAAGGCGGTGTCGATGTTGAAAATCAGCAAGCCGACATCCGGATCCATCAGGGAACCCGCGAGCCAGACGGTCTCCGCCTGTCCACGGGTGGTCTGGTCGAGCCAGAGGAACTGCGGGTCGTACTCGGCATAGAGCGCGCGGACCACGTTCTCGAGATCATGGGCATCGCGGTGCTCCTTGAGGCCGACGAAAATGAGGCGTGTCGCCAGCTCCAGTGGCAGCGAATCAACACTCCATTCCAGCAGGGTCTTGCCGTGGGCCGGGAGGAGGGGCTTGGGAAGTTGGTAGCCCGCTTCGACGAAGCGGCTCCCAAGTCCAGCCATCGGGATGACGAAGTTCATGGCGTTCGTAAAAGGTAGCTCGTCCGCCGGACCCTTCAGACATTCCCACCCGCCCCGGCGATTTCCTCGCGGTTTCCGGGGAGGTTCGAGGCGTCGTCGGCGATCGCATTCCAGTCCAGAAAGCGGAAGCCGTTGTCATCGATGTAGATCTGCGCCCAGGGCTTGCCGAAGTAGATCTCGTCGTAGGGGATGCCATGATCCTCAAGCCAATCGAGGGTGTCCTTGGCAATGCGGGCATTGACCAATCCGACGTTGGCTCCGCAGGTCTTCATGTGACGGGCGGTCTGGATGATCAGGTAGTGCCCGGCGGCCTTGAAGGCGCGGAGTTTCTCGACGGCGCCGGGAACGGGGTCGAGGGTCCGGTAGGTTTGACCGGGTTTCTTGAGTTCGGCGATGACGCCGTCTAGATCGAGACAGATGCGGGCCATGGGTCAGTCGAGTGCTTGGGTGAGGAGTTCCAGTCCCCGCAGGAAGAAGGCGAGCTGGCGTTGGGAATCGTCCGCGTGGAGCGGACACATGGAAAGGAAGAGCAGGGCGGTCATGACCGAGATCTCGCGCGGGTCCGCCCCTTGTTCGCTGACCAGCCAGCGGGTCATTTCCTGGAGCCAGGGAGCATTTGGCCGCAGGCCGAGGTCGAGCCGGAACGAGGCCGGAGCCTCCCGGACGACCTCGAAGAGACCGTTGACCATGTAGTCGTAGTGGCCGATGGAGGAGTGCGAAAGCTTGGCAAGATCGTAGCGCCAGTCCCCGAAGGTGCCCGTGAGGGATGGCCCGAAACTGCCACGCGGATCGATCAGCCGGACGATGCCGGAGGCGACATCGAAGAGGATGTTGTTGAAGCAGTAGTCGCCGTGGACGGTGCCGAACTCCTGCTCCCGGTAGGCACGGGTGATGACTTCCTC
>JAIYDT010000140.1 GCA_027487355.1 Verrucomicrobiaceae bacterium | reverse complement strand
CCCAGCATGTCCTGGGCGGTGTCGAGCGCGCTTTCGAGAGCGCCTTCATACTCGGCGATGCCGACCAGCACCGGCAGGTCGAGCGGCTCCTGGTTGACGATGCGCTTGGTGAGCTTCGAGCGCTGGGCCTCGTTGGAGGTTTCCAGGAGATTGAGGATCGGCAGGGTCAGCTTGCCCTTTTCGAGGTCGGTGCGGAGGGTCTTGCCGACCACGTCCTCGGAGCCGACCAGGTCGAGGCAGTCGTCATAGATCTGATAGGCCGTGCCGAGCTTCATGCCGTAGTTGAACAGGCGCTGTTCGGTGTCGGCGCTAGCACCGGAAAGGTGGGCGGCGAGCCCGGTGGCGGAGGCGAAGAGGGCTCCGGTCTTCATTTCCAGCACGCGGAAATACTCGGCCTTGGTCAGGGTGAGATCGAAGCGACGCTGGGTCTGGATGATTTCACCCTGGCAGACTTCACGGGCGGCCTGACCGACCTTGCGACAGATGTCGATGCTGTTGAAGTCGGTGGCGAGGCTGAGGGCGTGGGAAAAGAGCGCATCGCCGAGCAGCACGGAAAGTCCGGCTCCCCACTTGGCATTCGCAGTCGGGACCATGCGGCGGGTGCTGGCTCCGTCGATGATGTCGTCGTGCACCAGCGTGGCCATGTGGATCAGCTCGAGGATCACGCCGACCTTGAGGTGGTCATCGGTCACGCCGCCGGTGGCACCGCCGGAAAGGATCGAGAGCGCGGGACGGATGCGCTTTCCCGAGGTGTTGCAGACGTAGGAAACGTAGGGCTCGACGGCGGAATCGAAGGCCCGGACCTGATCGCGGATGGAGGCCTCCACGCGCTCCAGTTCAGGGCGGACAAGCTCGAAGGGAAAGCGGTCGCTGCGCGGCGTGGTGGAGGTCTTGGCGGCCATGGCGGTGAGGATGCCGGAAAGAGCCACAATCCCACCACTCCCGCAACCCCGGATATCGGAAGAACTTGAAAGATCCGGAGGAAGTTGTCGTTTCTTGGCCACGATGAAACCCACCGGTTGGATTCTTGCGGGCGCGCTGGCCTCAGCGTGCGGGTCGGCGTTTGGCGATGGTTACGGCGTGAAGCCCGGAAACCCTCAGAT
Source organism: Verrucomicrobiaceae bacterium (assembly GCA_027487355.1). Lineage (GTDB taxonomy): Bacteria > Verrucomicrobiota > Verrucomicrobiia > Verrucomicrobiales > Akkermansiaceae > Luteolibacter. Next base: position 3,718 of record JAIYDT010000140.1, on the reverse strand, counting down.
TCCGGGCGTGCCCTACGAGGTGCACGACGGCACCCGGCCCCAGCCGCCGATCATCACGACTGGTGGCGCTGTTTCCGTGAAGGCTCCTTCCGATGCGAAGGTGCTCTTCGACGGAACCTCCCTCGACGCCTGGACCAACGGCGGTGGGCCGGCCAAGTGGGTGATCAAGGACGGAGCCTTGGTCGCCTCTCCTCCCGGCGATCTCAGCACCAAGGAATCCTTTGGCGCGGTGCAGCTTCACTTCGAGTGGCGCCTGCCGGCCGGTCGCAAGGTCGATGGCCAGAGCGGCGGCAACAGCGGCGTCTTCCTGATGGGCCTCTACGAAATCCAGGTCCTTCAAAGCCATAACAACAAGACCTACCCCGATGGCCAGGCCACCGGGCTTTACGGCCAGCTCCCGCCGTTGGTCAACGCCACCTCGCCCCAGGGTGAGTGGCAGAGCTACGACATCGCCTTCGAGCCTCCGGTTTACGAGGGCGAGAAGGTCGTGAAACCCGCCAAGGTCACCGTCCTCCACAACGGCGTTTTCACCCAGCACGGTGAACTGTTCCTCGGCCCGACCCAGCACAAGAAGCTGGCCACCTATCCGGCCCAGCATCCGCTCACCGGACCGATCAAGCTCCAATGGCACGGCGACCCGATGGAATACCGGAACATGTGGATCCGCCCGCTCGGCGAGCGCGACAAGGGTCCGGCCGAGCCGCAGAAGTGAGGGTTTGAGCGGTACTGTTTTTCGAATGAGGCGTCTTCCGCAAGGGGGACGCCTTTTTCGTGCTCCTGGATCTCCCATGCGCTTCTGGGCTCCCCTTGAACTCCGCAAATCGAACGGCAGCCCGGAGCGGCAACCATGGTCCTTGCTTGTTGAATGGCAAAATGCCATTCACTCAGATGAACCATGAAAGCCACTCTCATCATGATCGCAGCGCTGGTGGGTCTTCCGATTTTGGCCGAAGACGAAGGGGAAGTGAGTCCTTTCGATAGTCCAAAAACCGGGATCTATTCTCAGGTGTCTTCGATTGATCTCACCACCGCCCAGACGGTCAGCGATGCAGTCAAGCAGATCATCGAAGGCCTGCCGCCCGAGGGAAGAGGCTTCTTCGTGGTCGATGTTCCAGAATCTGAACTGACGAAGATGCAGATGAAGAAGGACCTTCGCCTCAGGAACGCTGATCTTCCCTTTGTGCTCCAGCTCCTTGGGAGTGCGTCACCGGTGGGCTACCGACTCTGGAACAACGAATGGCACATCAGCGACCAGCGAGCGGACGATCTCATTGCGGTGAAATACTGGGTGTCGGAAGCCGTCCTGGATCAACTCGGGATCGTGATCGAGAAGGGACAGGCCTTCACCACCAAATCCGGCAAGATGTGGCCTTCGGAAAGTGAATCGAGCGCCTCGTTCGTCCCTCTCAATCCAGATACCAAGACGAATCCTGAGACCGGCGCTCCTTCAAAAAAGGAGGAAACCATGGTTCTCCGTCTGCTTGCCTCAAGGAGTTATCATGAGGAGTTCAGTGCCGTGCTGCTGCTCAAGTCGAAAGGCTACGAGAAGCTGTCGTTGGAGCGCTGAAGCTTTGACCCGAAGCGATGAAAAACATAGTGATGAGCAAACTGCGCCATTCAACTGACTCTAGGTTCAGTGGTCCAAATCAAAAATCAACAATCGTCACTCATCAATCGTCAATCCTATCTACGGCCTATGCTGGGACCGATTGAAGATTGACGATTTTTGATTTCGGATTTTTGATTGGGAGGTTCGATCCCCGATCCCCGATCCTATGCTTGGCCCCTGACCACTCTTTTCGAGGAAGAGCCCCCCTGTCCTTTATTTGATTGTCCGGTTGGGGTGAGATTGGAAATCTTCTGGCGTGACTGGACTTTCCAAATGGTTGATGCGGTGCGTGGTGGCGTGCTGGACGCTTGGCGTGGCGATGGGCCATGTGGGATTCGAGAACACCACCGAGATCCGGGTGCAGCGGAACCAGATGCAGATCGAGGTGAAGGCGGCCTTGAACCTGACCTGGAAGTTTCTTGGCGATCAGGCTCCGAAGTTCGATGACGAGCAGTCGCGTGCGGAGATCCTTCCCGTGCTGGAGGCGCATGCGGAGCGCTTGCTGAAGGTGACCGACGGCGGGGCGGTGATGCCGCTTCGGGAAAAGTCCGTCGCCTACAATCAGGACGGCGCGGTGGATTTCATCCTCACCTACGATCGCCCATCGGTCTGGCCGGTGGAGGTGAAGGCCTTGTTCTTCGAGGTGCTGGGGCCGCTCGACAGCGGCACGATGACGGTCTTCGACGAAAGTGGCGGGCCGCTGCCGGAGGGGGCTGAGCCTTTGAAGGGCAGGGTGATCGTGAAGGATCAGCCTGGGCTGGGCTTCTCACTGGTGGCAGCCAGTGCCGTGACGGGCGTGGGGGCTGAGACTCAGGAACCGGTGGGGCTGGGTCGCTATTTCCTGTTAGGGATCGAGCACATCCTGACCGGCTACGACCACCTGCTGTTCCTTTTCGCGCTGGTGCTGGCCTGCCGTTCGGTCAAGCCAATGCTGCTGATCGTGACGGCTTTCACGTTGGCGCACTCGATCACCCTGGCGCTGGCGGCGCTGGACATCGTGAAGCTCCCTTCGGTTTGGGTGGAGGCGTTCATTGCGCTGTCGATCGTCTTCGTGGGGGTGGAGAACGTGTTTTTCAAGATCGCTCCGGGGCGTCGGGCCGCGCTGACCTTCGCCTTCGGGCTGATCCACGGGATGGGCTTTGCCGGGGCGCTGAAGGAGATCGGGCTGGGCTCGGACGGGCACTCGATTATTGGTCCGCTGATCAGCTTCAACCTCGGGGTGGAGTCGGGTCAGTTGGCGCTGGTGGCGATCGTCCTGCCGATCCTTTTGAAACTGAGGAAGCGTCCGGCTTTCGAAAAATGGGCGGTGCCGGCGATGTCGGTGCTGGTGATCCTGATGGGCACGTTCTGGTTCATCGAGAGGGTGCGGGGTTGACTCGGGCTGAGTGGTTTCCTGAAGTAGGGGAAACCCATGAATGCCACCGCACCCGTTTCCCCGAGCTCGAAGCGCCGACTGCGCATGCAGGAGTTCGGACTCGCGGGGGTGGTGCTGCTGCTGGCGATCATCCTCGGCACCTACGGTTGGCATGATGCAGCTCCAGGAAGGCCGAACACCTTCCTCAATCCTGACAACCTCATCGACGGCATCGCGACGCCGATGTCCTACTACGCGATCATGGCGATCGGACTGACGCTGGTGATCATCACCGGCGGGATCGACATCTCCGTTGGCGCGGTGATGGCCCTTTCCGCGCTCGGTGGAGCGGCGGTGCTTCAGACTCTGCCGGAGCATGCGCCGGCGATCCAGGTCCTGCCGATCGCGATCCTGGTGCCTCTGCTGATCGGAACGCTTTGTGGCGCGGTCAATGGCGGCCTGATCGTGGGGCTGAGGCTGCACCCCTTCATCGTCACGCTTGGCACGATGAGCATCTTCCGCGGACTGGCGAACGTGCTGCCAGCGGAGAAGACCTTGCCTTCCGCTGGCCGACAATTGCCCAATGCCTTCACGCTGGATTTCATGCGCATCGAGATCGGTGGGCTGCAGCCGATGCCGCTCATCATCATGCTGATTTTCGTGGCCTGCGGCTGGTTCTATCTGCGGATGCTGGTGGCGGGTCGGGAAACCTATGCGATCGGAGGAAACGAGGAGGCCGCGAGGTTCAGCGGGAT
>JAIYDT010000045.1 GCA_027487355.1 Verrucomicrobiaceae bacterium | reverse complement strand
GCCAGACCCATCGCCCCGGAGGGTTCGGAGACCGCCCGCAGGCCTTCCCAGAGAACACGGATCGCGTGACTGACCTCGGCGTTCGACACCGTCTCGACCCGTGAAAGTGTCTCGCAGCAGATTTCAAATGGAAGCTGTCCGGCCTTCCGCACCGCCGTGCCGTCGCAGAAGATGTCGAGTTGCTCGAGCGTGACCGGCTCGCCCGCCGCCAGCGCCGCCTTCATCGAGGCCTGGCCTTCGCCTTCCACACCGACGAGATCAATCTCCGGCCAATACGTTTTCAGCCAGCAGGAAACACCCGCCGCCATCCCGCCGCCGCCGATTTGCAGGTAGGCGGCATCGAAGGGACCATGCCCGGAAAGCACCACCTCATCGGCCAGTGTTCCCTGTCCGGCCATGACTTGCAGATCATCGTAGGCATGGACGTAAACCGCGCCGCTTTCCTGTTCATCCTGCCGCGCCGCCATGACCGCGTCATCATAACTGTCGCCCGCCAGACGGATCTCCACGCGATCGCCCCCATGATGCTTCACCGCCTCCTGCTTCACCCGTGGTGTCGAGCGAGGCATGTAGATCCGGGCCTCGATGCCGAGCTGCTTCGCGGCCAGAGCGACCCCCTGGGCGTGATTGCCGGCCGAGGCCGTGACCACGCCGCGCGCAGCTTCCTCGGGCGTCAGCACCGCCATGCGATTGCAGGCTCCCCGCCACTTGTAGGCCTTGATCGCGGAAAGATCCTCGCGCTTCACCCAGATCTCGGGGCCCGGCCCGGGCAGCACCAGTCGCTCCAGCGGCGTCGGCTTTCCGAAGCGATACACCCGCTCCCGGGCGAAGAGGATTTCCTGCCTGAGGCGTCGGTCCAACGGCAGCGCATCGCGTTCCATGCCCTTGGTGTCGGAAACCCCGGCCCGTTTCGCAAGCGCAGACCTGTTCTCGCCATCGGGCTGCGTTTCATTCATCAACGCCCCATGAACCTAGCCGGTCTCCATCACGTCGCCATCATCACCGCCGATTACGCCCGCTCGAAAGCCTTCTACACCGAGGTCCTCGGCCTCGAAATCATCGCCGAAACCCACCGCGTGGAACGCCAGTCCTACAAGCTCGACCTCGCCCTGCCCGGCGGCTCGCAGATCGAGCTGTTCTCGTTTCCCAACCCTCCGCAGCGCCCGACGAATCCCGAAGCCCAGGGCCTCCGCCACCTTTGCTTCGCCACGCACGACCTCGATGGAAACATCGCCGATCTTGAATCGAAGGGCGTCGCGGTCGAGCCGGTCCGCGTCGATCCCCTGACGGGAAAGCGCTTCACCTTTTTCGCCGATCCCGATGCGCTGCCGATCGAGCTTTACGAGGCGTGATGAAGCATGAAAGAGTGGATCTAACATGAATGCCACCATCAGGGATCTCGCCACACAATGGTTTGAACGCGTCTGGAACCAAAAGGATGCCTCGGCCGTCTCCGATCTGTTTGCAGCCGACGCTGTGGGACACACCGAAGGCGGCTCGGTCACCGGCCCTGCTCAGTTTCTGGAGTTGATGCATCAGCCCATGCTGGCCGCATTTCCGGACATCAGGCTGACCATCGAAGGCATCGTCGTCGAGGGACATGAAGCCGTGGTGCGCTGGCAGGCCTCCGCCACCCACTTGGGGACCTTCGGGGACATCCCTTCGAGCGGCAGACCCGTCACCTTTTCGGGCATGACCTGGCTGCGCTTTGAGAATGGGAAGATCGTCGAGGGCTCGGATCGCTACAATCTCCACTCGCTTGTTTTCTATCTGTCCACCGGCCAGGTCTCCGCCACGGTCAAGGCGATCTGATTCATCTTCCAGCTATCAGCTTGGAAACTCCGCCTCCGAGTATGGCTCCCGCGATGGGTGCGAGGATGTAAACCGTCAGCCAGCCACTGCCATTCGCAGTGAAGGGCACGCTGCCCCAGCCGGCCATCGAGGAAAAGAGCCGCGGCGCGAGGTCACGTGCTGGGTTGAAACAGGCCATCGTCAGCGGCCCGAACAGCGAGATCAGAAGCGTGACGGTCAGACCGATCGTCAGAGGCACCGTGGACTTCGGCTGGCTTGTGTTCTTCGGATCGGTGACCGAAAAAATCACCAGCACCAGCACCGCGGTTCCGATCACCTCGACCGCCACCGCTGTCATCGTCGGCATCCACGGATCCTGGGCCAGCGGCTTGCCACCCGGATTGGGAAAGTATTCGCCGAAGATCATCGCGCTGGCCTCGCTGCCTTCCTGACCGCGCACAATGCCGGACTTTTCCTCGAAGCGTGAGATCGCCGGACCGAAGCAAACGAATAACACCGCCGCCGCAAGAAAGGCTCCGGCGAGTTGGCTGAGGATGTAGCCCGGCACGTTCTTCCATGAAAATCCCCGCCATGCAGCGAGGGCGATCGTCACCGCCGGATTGAGATGCGCGCCGCTGAGATGGCCGGTCATGCCGATGGCCGTGGCAATTCCCAGACCCCAGACAATCGCCACCTGGAACACCCCGACCTGTGCCCCGGTCGTAACCGCCGCCGCCACCGATCCGCAGCCGAAGAACACCAGGATGAAGGTCCCTAACAACTCGCCAGCCCACGTTTTCCAACGATCACAGATCATGGCGTCATCTTGTTAGAGGCTCGTCTTTCCATCCTTCCGACCCGCCGCATAGGCCTCGAAGACCCGGCGGATCTCATCCCGAACGCGGCGGAACATTTCCATCTGCTCGTCCTCGCTGCCCGTCGCATGCGCCGGATCATCGAAGCCCCAGTGGTAACGATTCATCTGTCCGGGAAACATCGGGCAGGCTTGGTCGGCATTTCCGCAGACCGTGATCACGGTTTCCACCTCCTGATCGAGAAACTCGTTCATGTGCTTGCTGTGGTGGGCTGAAATGTCGATGCCGATCTCCGCCAGCGCCTTGATCGCCAGGGGATGGACGTATCCAGCGGGATTCGAGCCCGCACTCTGGACATTGAGAAGATCTCCGGCGGCGGCACGCAGGATGCCTTCGGCCATGTGGCTGCGGCAGGAATTGCCGGTGCAGAGGATGAGGATGGTTGGGGGTTTCATGGGATCAAAGTTCGGGACCGCAGATGGTCTTGCGGACTTTGGCGAGCTTCGCGCGATCCGCAGCGAACTGCGGATAATTGGTCACGCAGTCCTGGAGGCAGGCGAGATTGGCAGAAAGCGCGGCGCCGGGCTTTTCCGGCAGTGCATAGACTCGCCACTGTCCGCAGACCCTCACCTCCACTATTCCATGCTTCCGCAGGATGGCAAGCTGCTGGCTGGTCCGCGTCGGGCCGATGCCGAGGGTTTCTTGAAGATGGCAGACGCACAGCGGTCCTTCACGCAGCAAGTGCAGGATGCGCAAGCGGTTCAGATCGCAAAGGCACTTGTAGATCGCCACCAGCGAGGTGGGATCAGAAAGGCGCGGAGCGGATTTCTAGCTTGGAGGCATGCGTGGTAATTGCGTCAGGGCTTATATGCGGATTCACGCAATCAAGGTCAAGCAGGACCTCGGTGCCAGATGCGACGTGACGGCTGCGGTCTCGGATTGGAAAATTCCGGAGCAATTCCATCAGGCATTTCTGAGGATCTGGCTGATAGCCTTCAGTTGTCATGAAAAAATCCAATCTAACGACCCTGAATGAACTTGAGGTATTGCGCGGCCATATTTCCCGGCTTGCGCTCGTTTCCGAGAGTGAGGCGCCTGTCATCAGTGCCTACTTCGATCTCTGCCAGCCAGTGGACGCCCTGAGGTCGAGGCTCAACGAATGGGCTGCTGCCGCGCGCCCGACCTTTCCTTCCAGCCAGCGAAGCGCCTTCGATGAGTCCCGCCATGAGATCGAACATGCCATTCTCAAGGACTGGCCTGAAAGCTGTCGAAGTGTGGCGGTCTTCGCCCGAAGCGGCTCGAACCCAATCCTGAAGGTGATGTCATTCAGTGCCACGCTCGACACGCATTTCCAGGCCTCTCCGCTGCCGTCGATCTTTCCGCTCGTACAACTGAAGGACCGCTTTCACCGCTTTGTGGTCGCCATCGCCACCGATGAGAACTCACGGATCTTCGAGGTGACTCTCGGTGCTGTCAGCGAAGATATCCTGACGATGCGGCCGGAGTTCGGAAGCCGCCTGGGACGCGACTGGGGACGGGAGCACTTTCACCAGAAAAAGCGTGAGAGCGACAAGCTCTTTCATCGCGATCAGGTCACGATCATCACCAATCTGATGTCGAGGCGTGGTCACAACCATCTGATCCTCGCCGGCAACCCGCGTCATGTGGCAGGTCTTCGCGACGCGCTGCCGAAGCACATCGCCTCCCGCCTGGTGGGAGAACTCTACAAGATGCCCTCGGGAGGTGATTGCTCGGTGGTGCTGGAACAGGCGATCGAAACCTTCATCGAGGCCGAGCGGACGGAGTCGCGCGACACCGTCAGTCGTCTCCACGAACAGGTGCGCCGGCAAGCTCTCGCGGTGGTCGGTGTCGATTCATCTCGCGATGCCATCCTCGGCGGCTACGCGGCGGAATTGGTCATCTCGGAAGACCTCACCGTCGCCGATCGCGAGGACCTCGTCCGGCTCGCCACGGCCCGCGATCTCCCGATCGAGGTCTGCGAGGGCGACGAACTCCTCGCCATCCATGGTGGAGTCGGTTGCCTCCTCCGTTATCGCCCCGATCTTCCCTTGGCGGAAGCGGCGATGGAGTGAAGCACCAGGCCTTCTTCACTGGAGCTTTGCAGGCGTGGGATGTTCCGGCCACTGAACATTGAATTGCACGGCTTTTCCCGAAATTGTGCTTTCTCTGTGCAAGATCGTGTTGATAGAACGTAACTGTTCGCATGATCACACGTCTCTATTCAGCCGCCTTGCGCGGGGTCGATGCCCGGGAGGTCGAGGTTGAGGTCAATGTCCGCAATGCGGAGAAGCCTCAGGTCATCGTCGTGGGCCTGCCAGATGCGGCCGTGCGGGAGTCTTCGCAGCGTGTCATTTCCGCGATCAGTGCCTCCGCGCTTTATCTCGCCGATGGCATCAAGACGGTGAACCTGGCCCCGGCGGATTTGAAGAAGGAAGGGCCGTCGTTCGATCTGCCGATCGCGCTGGCCATGGCCTCCGCGAGTGAGAATGAACCGCTGGCGGCGGAGGATTGCTGCATCGTCGGCGAGCTGGCGCTGGATGGAACGGTGCGGCCGGTGAAGGGTGTGCTGTCCATTGCTTTGGAAGCGAAGCGCTGTGGTCGCTTGAGGGTGATCGTGCCCGAGGCCAATGCCCCCGAAGCAGCGGTGATCGATGGCGTGCAGGTCTTCGGCGTGCGCTCACTGCATCAGGCGTGGAAGTTTCTCCGTGGTGAGGAACCGATCCGGCCATTCAATCTCGACCGCCGCGCCTTCTTCGAATCGCACCGCCGCTACGAGGTGGACTTCGATGAGGTGAAAGGCCAGCACCACGTAAAGCGCGCCATGGAGGTCGCGGCTGCGGGGGGACATAATCTGTTGATGGTTGGCCCGCCCGGCACCGGAAAGTCGATGCTGGCGAAGCGCATGGCCACGATCATGCCCGACATGTCCGAGGACGAGGCGATCGAAACCACGAAGATTCATTCGATCACCGGCCTGCTCGATCCGAAGCGTGCCTTTCTCACAACCCGTCCGTTCCGGGCCCCGCACCACACGATTTCCGACGCCGGACTGCTGGGTGGTGGCAGCAATCCCGGGCCGGGCGAGGTCTCGTTGGCGCATCATGGCGTGTTGTTTCTCGATGAGCTGCCGGAGTTCCGCCGCCAGACGCTCGAGGTCATGCGTCAGCCGCTGGAGGACGGCGATGTGACGATCTCTCGCGCGGCGGGATCGCTGACCTTTCCTGCTCGCTTCATGCTCGTGGCCGCGATGAACCCCTGTCCGTGCGGCTACTACGGCGACCCGAAGCGCCAGTGCCGCTGCTCGCCTGGGCAGATCGAGCGCTACCGCCAGCGGATCAGCGGACCGTTGCTCGATCGGATCGACCTGCACATCGAGGTGCCGCTGGTCGATTTCCGGGAGCTGTCATCTGACACCAAGGGAGGTGAATCCTCCGCCTTGATCCGCGAGCGGGTCCGGCAGGCGCGAGAAGTCCAGAGTCATCGTTTCAAGGGAAAGTCGGTCACCACCAACTCCGCCATGGGCACCCGGTTGGTACGGGAGCACTGCAAGCTGGAGTCCGAGTCGGCCAGTTATCTTGAACAGGCGATGGAGCAGCTCAACTTCTCCGCCAGGGCGCATGACCGAATTCTCAAGGTTGCACGGACGCTGGCCGACCTCGGCGGATCGGAATCGATCCGCTCCCAGGACATCCTGGAGGCGATCCAGTATCGTTCGCTCGATCGGAATCTCTTTGCGTGAGAAGTGAAGGGCGTGGATTAAAGTCTTGGGCGATGAGGTCATCACTCCAGAGGGTTTCTATTTTTGGAGGGCATCAGGAAATTGCTCTGACAGGTTGATCAGCGGAAAATCGAGCGAAGTCTGTATTCCTGGTGGCTGAGTCAGTCTCATCAAGGAGATCGTGGTGACGATGAGAAGGTCTCGTTGATTCGACTTCACCTCGCATCCACATCACGCGAAGTTTTCTCCGATCATGAATCCCAACTGGCTCGGCATCCTCTCGGCATTTCTTGCGTTGATGGCCTTCTGCGTGGTTTACCGAGGTGTGAGGAAGTGGTCTGTCAGAAAGCGGATACTCCTTGCGCTGGCCGCATGTGTCATTGCTATTCCGGGGGCAAGTTTTGCTGCCTATTACGCACACGTTCTTCCGGAGACCAGTTGGTATTACCAGTTCCGCAGCATCGCAGGGACCGAGCTGTTGATCGTATGGGTCGGTGTTGCCGGCGGGCTGGTGGCCACGCTGCTGCCACGGATGCTTCTGGTTCTTCCGCTTCTCGGAGTATTTGCG
>JAIYDT010000419.1 GCA_027487355.1 Verrucomicrobiaceae bacterium | reverse complement strand
GAGGCCGGTTTCATGGAGCTGATCGATTTCCGCATCCTGATCGAAACCGAGTGCGCCCGACTGGCAGCGGTGCATGCGGGAGAATCGGTGCTGAAGGAACTGAGGCAGATCGTGGCGACGATGGAGAAAGTGCAGGGCGTGCGCGCCAAGTTCAGCAAGGCCGACATCGCCTTCCATCTCGCCATCGCCCGTGGATCGGGAAACCGGATCTACGCCGGCGTGCTCGGAGCCGTGGAGAGGCGCTGCATCGACTACGCGCAGACGAATCGTGGCGACGACGACTGGTATTCCGGTGTCATCGACGCGCATCGCGACATTCTCGATGCCATTTCCGCAGGCCTTCCGGATCGGGCGGCCGATGCCATGCGGCGGCACCTGCTTTCCTCGAAGCGGCACTTCGTGGATCTCGGAGTTTGATCGATCTGAGAAAAGTGTAACCGGCGAGGTCGTCCCGGCATTCTGTTGGATGAAGGCGGTTGTTGCAGCCGCCCGCTGAAATTCAAACCAAGCACTCCAACTCATGAAAAAGATCATCATCACCCTCGCCTCGGCCGCAGTTCTGGCCGCCACCGTTCATGCCGTTTCTCCGAACGCCACGACCTCCACCACTGGATCAGGCATGTTCCGCGGTCGCGCTCGCGAGGTCGTCATGGGCATCATCGGCGAACTCAAGGACCTTCGTGCCAAAGTCGCCCTCACCGACGGTCAACGCTCGCAGATCCAGGGCATCGTCAAGTCCCACAAACCCGAGATCGGGGCGCAGCTTGAAAAAGGCCGTGATGCCCGACGGGCCATGCAGGACGCCGTCGAAGCCCACGGTGCCGACTCCACCGAAGTCACGAAGGCTGCCGATGCCGTCGCCGATGCGGCCCGCAGCCGGGCCTTGCTGATCGCGAAGATCCGCTCGGAAGTGGCACCGGTCCTGACTCCGGAACAGCGCGAAGAAATGAAGGCAACCCGCAGCCGCATCGAGGATTCCGTCGATGAGCTGCTTGGAAAATTCGGTGAGTAAGCCACGCTCCTGTGAGGCACCGGGACGCCAGTTCGTCCCGGTGCTTTCCGTCCGTTCTCCTGGCCCATCATGTCCGAACTTCCACCAGGCGAAGCCACCGATCTTGCCCTCGTGCAAGCCGCTCAGGCCGGGGATCTGGACGCCTTTGATCAGCTCGTCATGACCCACCAGGCCACCATTTCCGCTGTCCTCTTCAGGTTCTCCTCCCAGCGGGCGGACCTCGAGGATCTCGTGCAGGAAACCTTCATCCGCGCCTGGCGGGGACTCGCGACCTGGCAGCCTGACAAACCTTTCATCCACTGGCTGAAACGCATCGCCGTGAGGGTAGGACTGGAGTTTTTCCGGAAACACAAACGCAACCCGATGTCGCGCCTCGCGGCTGACGGTCACGATCATCTAACCGCCCTCTCCTGCGAAAGCCCGGCCCCCGCGAGCGACGAGGCCGCACAACTTCTCTCGCATCTCCCACCCGATCAGCGCACCATCCTCACGCTGCTCCATCTCGATGAAATGCCGCTCGCCGAGATCGCCGGACACCTCGGCATCAGTCTCGCCAACGCCAAGATCAAGGCCTTCCGCGCGCGCAGGAGCCTGAAAAAAATCCTCAGCCGTCATGGTTATTCCTCCACCTTCTGAACCCTCCTGGTCAGCCCTCGTCGAGCGCGCCAGAGCCGAGTCCGCGCCCGACGTCGATGTCCGCGCCGCGCTTCGCCAGCAGATCCTGTCGGAAGGCGCGCTCCACCGATCTGCTCCGGTCTCTCCGGGCATTCTCGACGAGATCCTGGCACTCGCCCGTGGCTTGCGCGGTCGATCCTCCATTGCCGCCCTCACGCTCTCCGTGATGGCTTTTGGTTGGCTCATGTTCGATGCCCTCGGCGAGATCAACCTTCTGGTCCAACTCCAAACCCAGCTCCTCGCCGGCTTATGAACGCTCCATCGGAATCCTCGCCCGCCCCGCGCCGGAAACGCTGGGCCGCCCTCGCCCTGCTGGCCCTCATGTTCCTGCTCGGCATCATCACCGGCGTCGGTGGCGGCGCGCTGGTGCTGCGTCACCGACTTCAGCAGCGTGCGTTTTCCATCGGGAAGTCTCCGGGAGCCAGCGACCTCTTCATCGACCGACTCGAAAAGGAAATGTCCTCGGGCATGAACCTAACAAGCGACGAGAAGGCGGTGGTGAAATCCGAGCTGGCCGTCACCCGGGATCAGGTCCACTCGATCCGCCAGCGTGCGGTGCTCGACCTCCGGGCCACGACTCGGGAAACCCTCGATCGCATCAAGTCGAAGCTCCCAATAGAAAAGCGTGAATCGCTTGAAGCCAGGGCCCGCGAACGCCTCGGGCCCTGGGGACTGCTGCCTGAAAACTGATCCGCTTCAATCCGCCAGCCGGATCACCAGCCGGCCGGACTCGACCTTCATCTCCTTGACGCCAGCGAGGCCGCCGCCCTCTGAACCGACCGTCTGGCCTAACAGGTCCTGACCCTTCAAGCCACCGAGCCAGTCATTCGGCAGGGAAATTCCCCAGACCGTGAGGTCGTCCAGCACCAGCTTCGGCCGGCCGCTGTCGGTGTTCACGAAAAAGCGTGCCTTTGCCTTCAATCGTTTTCCGCCAACGATCGGCAGGTCCTTGTCGAGATCGGTCTCGAGGCGGGCGTGGACCGCGCCTTCGACGAGTTCGAACTTCAGCTTGTCTCCGAGCGCGGTGTTCTCGTTGAGCAGGCCGTTGAGTTCGCGTTCTGTTAGAATGATCTCACTGGCTCCCTTTTCATAAGTCGGCTGGGCGGGAGCGGGGGCCTGCACGGCTTCGAGCTTGGCCTCGACCGCCGCCTTTTCCTGCACGCTGAGCTGCACCGGCTTGATCGGCCGGTT
>JAIYDT010000121.1 GCA_027487355.1 Verrucomicrobiaceae bacterium | reverse complement strand
GGTCCAGGGAAAGCCCTGATACGGCAAAAAGACGGTCGAATTGATTCATGATCCGGAAGTCATTTAATCTGTGATTCCCTCCATTTCCAGATCATAATTGCCCTGTCAGGGTTTGCACGTATGAATGACCAACCAATGCACTACGACATCATCGCCGACGTTCACGGCCGCTTCGACAAGCTGGAGCCGCTTCTGCTCAAGATGGGCTACCAACACGACGGCGTCAGCTTCGTTCCGCCAGTCGGGCACACGGCGCTGTTCCTGGGCGACCTGATCGACCCGAAGCCCGGCCATCCACAGCCCGGTGGCGTGCGGAAGGTGCTGCACGCCGTGAAGGCCATGCAGGAACGCGGGCACGCCCTCGCCATCATGGGAAATCATGAGCTGAACGCCATTTGCTACCACACCAACGGACCGAACGGAGACCCCTTGCGAGTCCAAGAGGGCAAGAACCAGCGGACTCATCAGGGCACGCTCGACGACTTCCCTGATCACAAGGACCCGGCCAGCGAATGGCAGCAGGTCTGGATGCCATGGATGAAGGCCATGCCGCTCTATCTCGATCTTGGCGGCTTCCGGGCGATCCACGCCTGCTGGCACCCCGACTACTTCGAAATCCTCGAAGGGAAGAGCCTCAACGACTATGAGTTCTTGGTGGCCTGCGCTGACCAAAGCCGGCCCGAAGGCGAGGCGATCGAGGTCCTCCTGAAAGGCGTCGAGGTTCCGCTTCCTGATCCTCACGACTTCGAGGATCACACAGGGATCAAGCGGAGGCACTTCCGCGCCCGCTGGTGGGATATGCCGGGAGACGACGTCATGTGCCGCGACCTCGTCTTCCCGGCGAACGACCAAATCCCGGAGGTCCCCGTCGCTCCGGAAGCGAGAGGGATGTTCAGCCCTTACCCGAGCGATGCCCCTCCCGTGTTCTTCGGCCACTACTTCAAGCCCGCAGACGCCACGCAGGAGCCGGAGCGCCCTAACGTCGCTTGCCTCGACCACAGCGCGGCCATCGGTGGCCCGCTCGTCGCCTATCGTTGGAAGGGCGGCGTTGTCATCAACCCCGAAAACTACATCAGCCAGCCATGAAAGCATCACCCGAAATCTTGAAGTTCGCCGGCGAGGCCCACTCCTGCGCCATGCAGATGATGGAAAACGCAGCCTACATCCAAAAGGAACTGCCAGGCTTGGAAATGCCGGATTCCCTCCGGATCCAAATCGAAAAACTTTGCACCGACCTGATCGGAACCAAGCACGACCTGATCCACGAGATCCACGAACTCGACGACCTACTAGAGACGGCCCCCGACCACATTGAGCCCTGGGTGGAACGCATTCGCGAATGGATCATCGGGCAAGTGAGATCCGTCGACGAATGCGTGGCGGCCGTCAACGCAGCAGCAAGCACCGGAGCGGCTCCCTTCACCGTCGCCATCCTCATCATGGAGTCGGCTGCGAACATTCTCAACGCTACCCCTGCCTGGCCCGCCGCTGGTGATGAAGGACTGGACGAAGACGGAGAACAAATAGGCGAAGACGACGACGATGAGTCGGATGCTGACGACGGTTGCTACGGTTTCTATTCGGAAGACTCCTATCCCATTGGCCAACTCATCCGAGCCATCCGAGACCTGATGGACCGTCCGGAGCTTTCGCCTGAAACCCTTGAAGAGTTGCGCGTCTTCCTGTTCGTGATGGAGCGCCTCCCCTTGGTCACACCCGGCGTGCGGATGAGCCTTGGCCTTCGTCTCGACCAAGGCGGCGAATCGGACTGGATCGAAATCCGGATGGAGGATGACGTGTTCACCCTCGGACGCGGCACTTGGATCGACGGCGATGCCGATACTGAATCAGTTTTCGAGGTCGGTGTCGGCTACCGGGATGGCGATGCCTTCCAGGCGAGCAACTTCGCCCAATCGTTCATCAATTGCGCCGAAGATGTCTGCCGCGAGGTGGTGATCGACGACTCGGCGGACGAGCCCTTCAAAGGATGGGATCTTGGGAAGGACAAAAGCCTCTGGGGTTCGTTGCCATGCTCGTTTCTTTGATCGTCCCTCGTGCTCCCCTATCCCTTTCGTGAACGTGCATTCACCGGCTCCGTCAACAAAAACTCAGCCGGTCATTCAAGTCCAAGTCCCTCTGAACGCATTTCTCGACGTCACAAAACCCCTCTTGTGGTTTTCCAATTCGGGCTTCTTCGACAACAAGGTCAATCCTTGAAAATCTTCACCACGGTTTCCATGCACTGCCGCAAGTCGGGATTGGTGGCACCGATTCTCAGCTTGCTAAGCGGGCCTTGGTAGATTTCCAAGCCTCGGTCTATTTGGATACGCCAGCCGGTGTCAGTGCGGATCTCACGATCGGGAGCCTGATCGACGAAGCGGTAACTGAATGCGACATCGCAGTCCGCTAGGGTTTCCCTGAGGTCTTCGAGCTTCTGTTCGGCGTCCGCCTGCTGCGTCGGGTTCTCGGCGGTTGTGAGTAGTTCGATGGTTTTGATGGTGCCTGCTTCCACGGCAAGTTCGCAGAGCTGGAGCAGGTTTCCAATCTGATGATCGCGCCGAACGTGCGGGTCCTGAATCGAAAGTTTTTTCGCACCAGCCAGATAGTCACCGAAGATCGAGCGGTAGGAGTAGCCGGTGTCTCCATAGCGGATGGTGAACTGCTTTTCTTTGAGTTCCAAAAGTCCGGATGCTGGGACATCTGCTGGTGAGAGCTCTTCGGACGGTGTCCCGGCGATCAGAGCCGGAACAGCGGACTGCGAAGCGACGGCGATAGGCTTGGTGGCGGCCGGCTGAATCTCGGGTGGCGCTTGATTCGTTCTCGGATTGAGGGTCGCATCGATGCCAAAGCTTTCCGGGCAGTGAACCTCGATCTTTTCACCGAGGGTGTTGATGTAGCCAAGATGGATCTCTGCGAACTCATCGTCAGTCTTGCGCTTGTTGAGCTGCTCCTTCACCCGCCGGCGGCCTTCGATGGCGTATGACAGGTAGTGCTCAAATTCCTCATCTGTGCATTCCCCATCGGGGTGCAGCAATTTGATGAAACCTGCGACGGTTTTGTAAACGGCGGCCTCGTCGCGACCTTGGAAGCCTGGACCCAAGCGTGCACGCTTCTTGACGGCGGAGAAGTAGTTGCGATGCTTGAAGAGGTGGTGGAAGGCTTCCGCCATGTAGTCGGTGATGAACCCGTATTGCGAGGTGAGCAGATTGTCCGCATTGGACGGGATCTCCCAACCCGGGAGATAGAGATGGAAACGATGGATCACTGCGAGGTCGAACTCCGCCGGCAGCGGCTTGAAGAGGTCGCTCTTTGTCGACCGGACAACTTCCGCGATCGAATCGTCGATGTTGCCGATGAATGCGAGACTTGCGGGAACGATGACCTCAGTGCCGAGGCTGAACCTTCCGTTTGCCATGTAGTCCTTGAGAATCTGGATGGTGCCCGGGTCCTTCACCTTGATGCCGGCGACCTCGTCGAAGGCGATGGTGTCCCAGTAGCCAATGATCCCGGTCTGCCGGCGGGTCTTGTTGTAGAACAAGGTGGCGGTGCTGGTCTGGCCGCCGCTGATGAGGGTCGAGTAAGGCGAGAACTCGGAGAAGGTGTAGGACTTGCCTGTGCCGCGAGGACCCAGTTCCACGAAATTGAAGTTCGCCTCAACCAAAGGCAGCAGGCGTCCCAAATAGTGCATCTGCTGGCGGGGTGTCAGATTGTCCGCCTCCATGCCGATCGAACGAAGGATCAGGGCACGCCACTCGTCGGTGGTGAACTGGCTACGCTCCTTGATGAAGGACTCGAAATCGAAACGGGAAACCTGGATCGGCCGGAGTTCTTGGATGAGGAATGTGTAGTCGTCATCCTCGCCTGGCTCATAATTATAGCCAACGACCACCTCGCACCACAGGCCGCCTTCCAGCAGGCGCGGGTTGCCACGGTAAAGGCTGTCACTGATGGCGATGCGGCGACTGCCGAAGTTTTCCATCTCCGCCCAGTGGCGTTTCTCCTTTTCGTTGTGGGTCACCCGCACCTTGTCGATGAACTTGTGGCTGCCATTCTGTTGGACTAGGGACTGTGCGGCGTTCGATTCGTTTGGACGCACGAAGTTCCCTTGCAGCGTTTCGTTCACGGCCGCGAGGCCGGCTTCGATCTCGTCCGGATCATCGGTGGCGCAGTAACGGGCGAGCAAGAACTCCAGCACGAAGGTCGGTGCATTGGTTCCCTTCTTGACCCGTTGGACCAGGTCCTTGCGCACCACTCGTCCCGGGAAGATCGCGTTGATTTTGTCGTTGAGGGCATTCATGGGGATCAGTGGTGGAAGTCGGTTTTGAGTTTGATGGTGGCGTAGGCAGCGTTGGTGGCTGGATCGGCTGCGATGACCTTGAACTCTCCTTCAAAGCCCTCTTGGAGACGCAGTGGCACCTTGATCGCCTTGCCTCGCTCTAGGTTGATCTCACGGCTGACTGGATCGACCACCGAGCTGGATGCGGCCTCGCCAACGGTTTTGCCTGCGTTGTCGGTGGCCACGAGCAGCAGCCGCACATTCGCTGGGCCGAACAGATCTGCCGCCGGATAGGAAAGCTCCATGCTCGGCATCAGGGTCGTGACGGAGCCCCGGTTGGATCCGCGGTAAGTGAGATTGATTTCGGTGGGCTGTGCCTTGGTGGCTTTTGAGGACGGCTTGAGCAGCACATCGATCACCGGCAGGATGCACTCCTGGGGTGAGAGCCCGCCGTGGAAATACGTCACACCGGCAGTGTAGGTGGCCATGCCTCGCGGCACAGCGAGCTTTTCAAGTCCTGTACGAATGCCGGCATCTCCCGCAGCCATGACCCAGGAGGTGGAGTCTTCCGATCCAGTGCCCAGCAGCGCCCGATCCTTCACCATCTTCCATTCACCGGGCGGCTTGCCCACCGCATTGCCGGCGGAGGTGGCGAACATCCAGGCGAACCCGTGATCGGTCGAGATGATGGCCCGGCTGAATCCGGCATCCGCCAGATGGTTCACGGCGGTCTGAATCTTGCGCAGGATGGCCGGCAGCATCGCGATGAAATAGGCCGGGTTGTTCTCGCCCAGTGAGTCGATGTCGGTGGTCTTCACTGCGAGCACCTCGATGGTGTCGATATCCCCGGGCAGCTTGCCATTGGCGAGGTCTTCGAGATCGACTAGTCGGGTGCGGTTCACGCCGACATGGGCGGCCAGCACGTCCAGGCGGTCCTTGGGTCCGGCAACGATTTTTCCATGCATGCGGGCGATTGGTTTGCCCTCCATTACGTCGATCTCCAATGCGCTGGCGGCACCGGGAAGCAGCGAGGCCATGCCGATGGGAGTGAGGCAGGGCATACTCGCGGAGGCAATTTCCAGCTTGGTGCTGTGTTGTTTTGCCAAGGCGGCTTCGAGTGCTGTGGCCAACTCGTAGCGAAGCGCATCGATCCAGAAACAGGCCACCCGCTCGCCGGCTTTCCAGCGCGGCTCCACCCATCGGTCGAAAATATCCACCGCACGCGGCACGGTAGTAGATGGCCAGCCGGTTGCGGCCTGCTGTTGGAACTTGCGGGCCAGTCCGTCGCAGGCATGGCGGTGGGCCTCTCGGGCCTGAACCAATACCTCGGAGAGCGGCGCTGTGACCGGGGAAATCTCCGCTGCCACCTGCTCCATGGCGCGGTGAATGGAATCCACCTTGGCGAAACTTCCGGTGTAAAACTCGATCCAGCCATCAAGCTCGCGCTTGGCGGACAATTCACCGGTCAGGGAATGGATCTCCAGCATCAGCCGTGCGGCGAGGTCGGCCAACTGCCACTCTGCGCTGCGCCGGGCATCACGCTCCACCCAGAAAGAGCCACGCCGCTGAAGGACTGTGCTCCTGGCGTCCTCAAACTCGCCGGATTTCAGTTCTTCGGCAAAACGGTTCAGGAAACTGCGCTCCTCGAAGGAGAAGGTGTCCAGCTTGCCGAAGTCCTCGATGCCGCTGCAGATGGCCTCCAGACCTAGGTCCAGGCACACTCTGGTGGCGGCTTCCTCGTAGATCGGCTGGGCTTTGCCTAGATCGCGCAGCGTGTCGCACAGCGAACGCACGAAGGATTCATGCGACTTGCCGGCACGCGGCACCGGGACCAGCGACACCGGCAGTTCCACGGGAAGATCCGCAGCAAACTCGGAAAACAGCAGGTAACGCCAGAGTTGCTCCTGCAGGTGTCCCACCTCTTCCTTGGGCCCTTCCAGTTTCAGGCCCAGGGTGCGGGCTACCAGATCCTTGAGGTCCTTCACCCAGTGGCCGGTGGATTTCAGTTCCTTGAGCGTCTGACCGTCTGCCGTGAGGAATTTCACGATCATGTCCTTGGGTCCGTCGGCGCTTAGCACATCCTTGAGGACCGGAGAATCCACCGCGCCACTTCGCAGGCTGTTGATCACGGAGATCGTGGGGGCATCTCCCGAGGCGAACATCCCTTCGATGGCTCCCGCCTGTTCCGGGAGGAACTGCAAACAAAGCTGACGGAAGTCGTCGCCGGCACCATCTGGAAACACCGCGCCGGCCGCCACGAAGGCAGCGAAGGGATCAGAACAAAGATCCGCATCCTCCAGTGAACGAGCCGCCGGCACATAGAGCACCAGCATGCGCTTGCAGGTGGCGTCCTCACCCAGCGCGGCTAGGGACTCCAGCGCATTCTCCCGTGACTCCAGCAGGCCGGTGGTGCAGTCCAGCACGGTCGTCAACTCGTCTGCCATGCCGAACACGATCTCCCGGTAGCGCCCTTCAAGGTCATGGAGCGTCAGCAACCGGCGTTGGCGCAGGCGGTAACTCAGGCGGGATGTGAAGAAGGATTCAAAGGTCATGAGGATAGAAGACTGCGGGGATTCAAGTTTTCTTCGGCTTCACCGAGTTCGCCGAGATCTCTCTCTTGAGCTGGTGGAACCAGGTTCCGTCGTCGTCGTGAATGATCCGCCTCGCATGGCTGCGATGCTGGCTTAGGAGGTCGGACTTCGAAAGCTTAGAGAGGGCGTTCCAGTCGCCGTTCAGCATGTAGAGCGCGTTGCCGAACCACGGGCATTCGAGGACGGCAAATCGACAACCTTGGAACAGAAAAACCATGTAGCCGTCGAACTCATCGGTCCCCACGTATGCCTGCGATGGTTTGAGCGTCAGGACCTTTTTGATTCGGGTGTCATCGAACTGCCTTTTCGGAAACCGCTTCTGGGAGGCATTCAAATGTCGGTTGATCAAGTCCGTCTGAACCGGTCCGGCCGGCAAGATCTTCCAGCGCAGACTCTCAAAGATCAGGCCGCCATCGCTGATCAATCGCTCCAGGTCCTTCAGCAGTCGATCGATGTAGCGCTGCTTGGGGGAGTGACGTTCGAAATGCGCCTTGAGATTCTTGTATGATCCATGGCGACGAATCATTTCCTGAAGCTGATCGGCATACTCTTTGGTGGATTTTCTCCATTCCCGAATTTTTGCCGCCTGGTCAATCCGGGCCTTGAGGTAGCTGTGAAACACCCCTCTGAGATTGTCAGGCAGATCGCCGAACTTGCTGACCGGTGGCGGAGGGGTCGGCTTTCCAGGCAGGTCACGAGCTTTGAATTTCGATCCAGCCGAAAGTCGGAATGCTCGAAGATGATCGGAATTCAGGGTTTCCCAATCCTTGCGTTGGGCCTCGTATCTCTTGTAGTCGGCGAGGAACCTCCCGTATGCGCGATGGCAATGCAGGGTCTTCAGAAAGATCGGGGAAGCAAATCGTTCCGTGCGATTCAATGCCAGAGGGCGCGTTGGGGGAGGCGGAATGACTGGAAGAGCTTCGGACCACTCGCTCGAATCCAATCGAGGCATGATCTTTTCGAGCTCCTTGACGAGACCCTTGAGCAAGGCGAAGTCCAGACAGAGTCTGTCCTTCCACGTGACCGGAGCTTTGCTCGGGGCCATGCAGGCATCAATGTATTCGCGGATCTCGGAAAACTGATCGAGGGACGCTTTCTGACCCTGCCAAAGAACGCCGCGTGCTCCTCGCGTGACTGGTATTGGCGGCTTGGATTTCATGCTTTGACTTTAGCAACGTTCGTCCGCCGGTTGACGATTGGCGAACGCATCGGAGGTGGCCACGGCGACCCTTGTCGTCATAGTAGATCCTCCTGCTCGCTTGCCTCACCCTTCTTCTTCGCCGCTTTCTTGGCGGCTTTCTTTTTGGGTTCGGGGGCTTTGATCTCGCAGAGGACTTCGAGGTCGTGAGCGATGGCTAGGGAGCGGTCCTTCTTGCACTTTTCGCGGACGCGGTCGGGCCAGAGGGTGTGGGCGAGGTGTGCCCAGTCGTAGTCGCCTTTTTCGAGTTTCTGCCAGGTTTCCTTGAGGGTCTTCTGCCACTTGGGGAGGCGGAAGAGTTTCCAGAGCGGGCTGGCGGTGATCTGGACGCCGTCATTGAGGTTGGGCTTCCAGCGGGGTGCCCAGTGGGTGAGATCGGCGTGGAACTCGCGGAGTTCGGTGAGCAGGCTCTCGGCATCGGCGAGTTGCTTGCGCTCGCGGGTGCCGGCTTCATCGGCGGCGATCATGGTGCGCAGGCGGTAGATGGCGGGTTCGACATCGTCCTCGATCTTCTTCTGCACCAGGTCGATGCATTTGAAGAGGGTGTCCGGGGTGAGGCGGTGGTAGTAGAGCCAGAGGGTGTAGCTGCCGCTGGCGGTGGAGAGCGGCCAATAGATGGGGGCTTGCCGGCGGCTCTTGGAATAGCGTTTGAGGTGATCGGCGAAGAGGCCGGCGGGCTTGGCGGTCCACTCGCGCAGGGATTTGACGCCGAGCAGGTCGCAGGCTTCCTGGACGATGGCGTCGGTGCGGTCGGGGAAAATCACGGCGAGCACCTCGCGCAGGCGGCGCTCGATGTCGTCCGGGTGGTTCGCGTCGTCCACGAGGATGCCGGACCAGGTGATGGGGACGGGGTAGCTGGCGGGAACGTCGGCGGGTGCGGCGGGCAGGCCGGCGGGGTTTTGCAGCATGCCGGGCGGGCAAACGGGCAGCGGGGCAAACGGATCGGGCGGTTCCGGAGCGGAGCGCTCACTCGTCGCATAACGGATGTCCCAGCGACCGAAGGCGCAGCCGAGGGCGTAGGCGAGCAGGTCGGCGGTGAGTGCTGGAGCATCGGCAGAAGTTATTTGTTCATCCTCTTCCTCCCCCGTATCAGAGTTGTTGTTAATGGTTGATTCGGCTGCAAGTGTTACGCCTAAAGCAGCACGATCCGAGGCGTCGAGGCCATAAAGGTGAAAGGCAATGTCATCAATTTCCGCTTGGTAGGAGGCTACGGTCACGTCGCACTTGCGCACACTCGCATCCCACGCTGCCGCCCGCCCTGCCAACGTGCCGGCTGCCGTATTTAGTAGGGCTGGGTAGCAAAAAGCATGAGAACAAGGTTGCGTCGCATCTAGCATTCTCTTTTCAAGCCAAATTTGACCGGCACGTGAAGCAAGCTGTGTTTGGGTGTCCTCAGGAATGACCGGGAAAGGAGTCTGCTGAATCATCCCAACCTCGAACGACTGAGCGAGATCTACACGTGCGAGTTGTGCTTTGATGAGGTAGCCAAATGGAGCTGAATTAAAAATGCCGATGGTCGCGAGCAACTCTGCGGGATCGTCTGTGCCACAGAATCCAGCTGGCCCCTTATCAGCAAAAATACTCCGCTTCGGCATTACCCTAACGCTGAGACCATTGGTTCTTCGCGGCCAAGTAAACCCAGGCCGAAAATAATAATCAGTAGACTTAATTATTCGAGACCATCCTGAATTTCCATAAAGTGGACCTGCCCACGCCTTCATTTCAGTGCCGTTATTGCCCCAGCCTACGACGAGATGAAGATCAATATAGTAAGTCGAAAAGCTCCCCCCCTTTGCAAAGGAATACCAGTGCGCGAATTGAGCGTCAACCGAAGGCGGCTCCCACCATAGCCGAGCAAAACGAAAATCATCGGCGGTGGCCAAACCTTGCTTTGCCGTCCTACCAGAGCTTTCGAATCGCGGAGATTCTCGAAAAATCCGGCGGACCCTTGACGTCACCCAATATGCGAACACAACCCCTGGCACATTAAAGAAGCCACTAGGATCGCAGATAAAAGTGTTTGTGCTGAGAGTTCCCTGAAGTGCCGCGCTAATCGTTTCCCCTTTGTCAGCCTCCGCCAGTGCTCGCACGCATACCAGCGGAGGATAAACCGGCTCAGGGGGCGCTGTAATCTTTTTCACCGAGTGCCAAAGGGGATTGTAACGGATAGTTTCCCCAATGCTGCGTTGGATGAAGTTGTGAGCTTCAAGGTGTTCAAGTTCGGCGATTGCTTGATGGCGCTTAAGTCCGTCACGCGCCGCCTGCCATTTCGGGAGACTAAAGCGATCCTGCTTGTCTCGCACGACTCGCTCCAGCACTGGAACGATTGAAATGGTGAGGTCTCGGGCTTCGGTCACTGATAGACTGCGCAATACGTAGGCAGCGACCTCCACCATGGCGTCAAGCACGCCGCTGCCCAGGTCAGCGAGGGCGATTGGTCGGAACAGTCGAAGGACTACGCGGGTGCGCCAGTCTTCACTCAGGCCGAGGAAGAAGCCGGTGCGGGAGCTGATGATGCCGAGGTAGCCGGCGGGAACGAGCCGGGCTTGGAAACACTCGACGAAGGCTTTGTAAACGTCACCCTTGGTGTCGCCATAGGTTTCGTCGATGTAGGGTTTCGAGGGCAGACTGCCATCTCCGAAGGGCGGGTTCATGAGTGCCACGTCGTAACGCTGGCGGCAGAGGTCGATGAAGGCGAAGCCGCGGGCGGCGTCTTCGGCGAAGAGCCGGCGTTGGTAGCCGCCGCCGGCGCTTTCGGCAAAGGTGCGGAGGGCGTCGTAGATGCGCTCCTCGGCTTTTTCCCAGAACTCCTCGTCGGTGATACCGGAGAGATCGAGCGCCATTTCCTCCTGCTTGGGCGTGGGGATGGTTTCCTCGTCGAAGAGGGCGATTTGTTCGGTGCGCGGGGTGGCTTTCCAGCGGAGCTTGGCCTCGGCGATGGCGCTTCGGATGTCTTCCTCGATCTGAAGCAGCGAGCCGGCCTCACCCGCAAGCTGCATGAGATCGAAGACGGATTCCAACAAGGGCAGGAAGACGGCGCGCTCGCCAAGCGGGAACTCCTGCTCGACGAACTCACGCAGCAATTCCTTTTCCCCTGGCATGGGTTCGGCACAGACGATCTGCGAGCGGCGCACGACCGGGCGCTGCTCGGCCGGGATGCCTTGCTCCGCCCAGGCCCGCTGGGCGCGCAACCAAAGCGAAAGCCCGGCGATCTGGGTGGCGCGGGGATCGATGTCCACGCCGTGGATGTTGTGCTCGATGATGAGTCTCGGCACGTCGCGCAGGAACTCTTGCTTGGACGCGTAGAGGGTGGTCAGCGGGGCGAGAGAGTGATCAGTGATCAGTGAGAAGTGATCAGTGGAAGAAGCGGATAAATCCCAAGCTTCGGAGTAGATGACTTCGAGGAGGTCGAAGGCGTAGAGACCGAAGTGCATGGAGCCGCAGGCGGGATCGATGATGCGGATCTCACGCGGGTCCTTGAGGGGACGGTGGGAAATGAAAACAGGTTGCTTGAGAAGGTCTACTTGCGAAACGGTGGCAGACTTGGCTGGATCCCGGCGGCTGCGGATTTCCGCCACAATCGAATCCACCTCGCGTTGGCAACTGTCGAGGAAGCCATCGCAGAAGCGGTCATTGCGGCAGATGACAAAAAGCAGGTCAAGCAGCTCCTGGGTTTTCCAGGTCGCTGCCCCAGCATCGCGGAGAAGATTGAGGTTTTCCTCCATCCAGGAAATCGCCAGTTCAGGCGGACCAAGCCGCGCGTAGGCATCCACCGTGTGGGCGAGAAAGACGATGTCCGGCTCGGGAACGTCAACACCCGCGAGCCAGGCTTGTGCGTCGCGCACTTCTTCACCATCCGGCTGCGCCAGGAACACTTCGTCGGGCCGGCGGATGAGGTAGCGGCAGCGGTCCTTGAGGGAGGTCTTACCCTTGGTCATCTCAACCCAGAGCCGGCCGAGGCTGTTGTCGGTGAGGAACTCGACGACGTAGCGGGGCGTGAAGAACTGGTTGCGGACGGCCATTTCCCGGCTGTTGCGCGGGGCGGCGGATTCATCGCGCATCTTCTTCCGCTCGGCGGGATCGTTGTAATACTGATAGATCCAGCCGATGGTCTCGTCCTCGCTCCAGATGGCGTTGAACTCGTCCGGCGTGAGGTTGTCGCGCGCTGCTGCGCTGCCGGAGCCATTGAGTTCGTGGAGCACGGCTTCCAGCGCTTCCGGCCCGGGGAACAGAAGCCCTGAGGGATCCCAGCGGCTGAAGAGGCTACCAAGGTCGATGGCGAGTTCATCGAAGAGCACGAACAGATAGGCGCGGTAGCTGTGGTAGCTGTCGCCAAAGGCCCCGCCGGCGGATTGTTGGAAGAGCAGGAAGCCCTCAGACTGGAGGCCGTGGCGCACGCATTCCAGCACGATCCCCCGCTCCTCCGCCATGCGCAGGGCGGCGAGACGGTTGAGCACGGTGAAGGCCAGCTCACGGGTCAGGCGGCCGACGGATTCCTTGCGGGCTTCGGCTTCCTTTTTCCCGTGGGCGGTGAGGCCGGCGACGAGGTGGTCGAGACGGCCACGCAGGAGCTTGGCGGTCTGCATGTCCTCATCCGCCAAGTGCCC
The DNA here is from genome assembly GCA_027487355.1 of Verrucomicrobiaceae bacterium. Lineage (GTDB taxonomy): Bacteria > Verrucomicrobiota > Verrucomicrobiia > Verrucomicrobiales > Akkermansiaceae > Luteolibacter. The sequence continues at coordinate 9,089 of JAIYDT010000121.1, read as the reverse complement.
GAGCAATTCCAACGGCGCGACGGTGCCGTCATCATTGATGCCGTAAATCTCCCGGCGCTGCGCGGCGAACTCCTCGTCGAGGATCTTGCGGCAGGCGCTGACGGTGCGCTGGAGCAGGTTGCGGGTCTTTTGGTCGAAGGACATGGGGGAAGAGTGAGCAGTGATCGGTGAGCGGTGATCAGTAAAAATGGCCTCAAGCTAGAAACTACTTTGTATGCTTTTGAAGCATGGCAATAAGATCTCGATAAAATGTCGTCGCCGTATTGATGGAACCAATGCTCAGCTTAACAGATTGAGAAGCATCGAATTTATAGAGGTTTTTGAGCTGCTCGCGATCATTGTTGAGCATTTTGACGCTTCCTCCGCCGTGCACGACCGCGTTGCGTCGGGAGTATAGCCAGTCAGCGTATCCCTGAATCCCGCAAGGTGCAGTTTTTTGCTGTGGTTTGAATTTTAGAGTGATCTCTCCTGTAGCTGGGTTCACCCGCGGAGGATCCAGCTTTTCAATGGGAGCCATGAGTTCACACAGCTTCCGAACTTTTTTGGCGTGGCGATTTCTCAGCACGTCATTCCTCAGAACTGCTTGAAGCCTATCGGTCAATTTTTGCCTCGGATCTGCCAGTCCTGCCAAAAGCATCAAGTTTTCACCCTCAGGTAATGGCTGATCAAGGGACTTGATGCCTTGAGAAAGCAAGGGGTCCTCAAGGACATTGTCCAGCAGAGCATGATCAACCGTTGAGTCAAATCGATCCACAAGATTGGTGTAAACAAGCTTCTGAAGGTGGCGACGACTCGACTCTCCAATGGAGGTCAATTCTGTGACTGCGGATGCAATCTCTTGATCTAGGAAACCTATGAATTGAGTGAGCCTGGCGGTATTCATATCATTGCGTGAATTTGAAAGTGGACTTGCCGACATTTAGGTTCTAGAGGCAAGGAGATTGCGGCCTTTGGGGGTGAGTCGGTATTTCTGGAGGCGGCTTTGGGGCTTTTCCGGGATGGTATACTCGATGAGACCTGCCGCGAAGGCGGGTTGGAGGTAGTTGGCGCGGAAGGTGGGACGGTGGGAGAGCTTGAGTCTCTTCATGCATTCCAGGGCGGAGAGGGTTTCCTTACCCAGAGTGCGGAGAAGCGCCGCGACTTGGTCGGTGACTTGATCGCCGACTTGGTCGGTGCTGGTGGTGTCACGGAGGGCCACCACGAGGGTGGAGAGCAGAAATTCGATGAAGGCGGTGGAGTTGCCGGCTTTGTCGCAGGCGGCGAGGACCTTGTAGTAATCGGGCTGCTGATCGCGAATGACGGTTTCCACAGGCAGGAAGGCGAAGAGCGGGTTCCATTGGCTGAGGATGAGCGTCTGCCAGAGGCGTCCGATGCGGCCATTGCCATCGGCGAAGGGGTGGATGAATTCGAGTTCGTAGTGGAAGACGCAGCCGGCAATGAGCGGATGGGCGTCAGTGCGCTTGAGCCAGCCGAGCAGGTCTTTCATGAGGCCCGGCACGCGGTCGGCGGGCGGGGCGAGGTGGACGATGCGTTTGCCTTGGGCGATGCCAACGCCTCGGGTTCTGAATTTTCCAGCGATGTCCACGAGCCCTTCAAGCATGAGCCGGTGTGCGGCGAGCAGATCCTTGACGGAGGAAGGCTTCCACGAAGACATGGCATCATAGGCGGCGAAGGCGTTCTTGACTTCCAGGATCTCCCGCTGCGGGCCAAGCACGCGCTTGCCGGCAATGACCGAGGTGACTTGGTCGAGAGTCAGAGTGTTGTTCTCGATGGCGAGTGACGCGTGGATGCTGCGGATCCGGTTTTCCCTGCGCAGTTTCGGCACGTTGCCGGTCCCAGCCAAGGCACCCAAACGCCCCACCTCTCCGGCGATCTCTGCGACGAGCGAGAGGATGGCCGGGGTGATGGTGTAGGGCGGGGTGTAGGACATGAAGGGAACGAAGTTCGGTTTTCAGTGGAGACAATACTTGTCCGGATCGGTCAGCTCCGGGATAAGGCGCGATGCTCCGTGGGTTTCCGCCCAACGGATCGTATCTGTCCAACGAGCCGCTTTGTTGGCGTCACTGCTGTAGTTCCAGCCGCCGAGGATCAGAGGGACTGGAGGGAGCGATGCGTCCGGGCATTCCTTTTCCCGGAATGCGACCAGCGCCTGGTGGATTTCATTCCAGGGGATTGGCTGGGGGAAGATGTAATCGAGGTCGGGCATGGGATCATTGGGCAAACTGTTTGGAGTAGCGACCATATAGCTCCCCGATCAGTTTGAGTGCCTGGAGGTAGAGCCGGAGCGCCTCGGGCTCGTCTCCTTTGATGCTGGAATGGATAACGCGGCTGGTATCAGCCAGGAATTCGTCGATCTCGCGTCGCAATGGGCTCAAACGGGTGAGATCCGCGTCGATGAGCGCAGAAATCTTGGCACACATCCGGAGTTCTTCAGGTGCATCGGAGCTGTTGATTCGCCCGATACGAACTGCGATATCGAGCACGGCCCGCTCGACCGTCGATCGACAAACGGAGATGCACGCGGTTGGCAGTCGAAGGCAATAGGCCTTGCGAGCCTCTGTCAGCAGATCAATGACATCGGCCGGAACGGGAGTCAGCGAAACCAGCGGTCGCACTTGCAGCATGCGCTTCGCAAATTTTTCTGGGTGGTATTCCCACTTGAGTTTGTCAAATAGGGCATCCTCGATAACCCCTCCATCGTCATCCAAGGTGCCCTCCAATGCTGATTTCCGAATTTTTCCGAACAATTGGTAAAGTGCTGCATCCTCGATAACGATCGAGTGAGACTCAACCGAGAGGGATTCAATCCGCTTTTCGATCTCACGAAACTCCGCTATCCTTGGATCGTTATCGTTTGGGATATCCCCATCGATAGATTCCCCCATCATAACCATGAAATCCCCGTACATATAGAGATAGAACAAGGGCTCCAATTCCTGGTATCGTCGCAAGTCGTCAGTGATATTTGACATGGAGTTAGTCAATTTCTACGGAAACCTCGGTGGCAGTGGCGGACTTGAGTGAGTCGAGACCGGTGGAGAGTGCTTCGATGGTTTGCTCAAGAGCAGCGCAGTCCGAGGGGGCGTAGCGACGTCGGACTCGAATCCTTAAAGGAATGGGAGTGGTGATTTTAGAATCGTTGACGACGATGGTATCTGGATCCGGAGTCGGTGAAGGGGGTTTTTCCTCCTGGCATTTTTTGTGGCGGTCGACCACTGCGTTCCGGATTTGGGTCAGGCCGGAATCCAGCTCCATGCGGCGGTTGAGCAAGTGGCGGATGCCTGCAATGTCTGTCGCTTCTGGGAGGGTGGTATCGTCGAGCTTTTCGGAAAACTCAGAGCGATCATCGGCCGGGAGTTCGCTCCATTCCGGCATGTTCATGATCGACTCGCGCTGGCCTTCGATGTGGACGGCGATTTCCTCGCTCACGCCGGCAGCGGCAGCTCTCACATGCTCGCGCAGGTTGGTCAAGCGGGTGCGGATGTCGGAACCCACGGTGTAAAAATCCTCACGGGAGAGGCACTCCTCCAATTCATCCCGGATCGCCGAGGTCGAGTCGCCGAGTTTTTCGAGCACTCCGACTTTCGGTAAAGTGGCAATGCCGCTGGCGAGAGCAGATGCCTCCCTGGCATCGCGGCCGAGTTCGTTGTCGAGCGCCTTGCGGACTTCGCGTGCCCATTCGAGGTTTTCGACGATGCTGGATTCCTCGGCACCGAGTGTGATCGGGGCATCAGATGCGTCTCGGTCCAGGATCTGGGCAAGTTGTTTGGCGAGCGATTGCGCACGGTCCGAACCGGGAAGGCTGGAGGAGGTGAGTTCCACTGCCAGTGGCGAGTATTCGTTGCGGAAGGCAGGGAAATGCTTGAGCACCGCCTGGCTGATGCGTGGAGCCATCGGCAGGACCTTATCGCCGGTAAGGTCCAGTAGGCGCTTGGCGGCGCGATTGAGCGTCTCCTGGGGGATTTGCTTGTCGTTTGTGGCAACGTCGATCTTGGCGAAGGTGTTGTTGTTCTTGAGCGCTTCCGTGGCCTTGGGGCCGACGGCTTCGAGCCATTGGCCGCCCACCTTGATGCGGATGGCCTGCGAGATGAGCAGGCCCGCCACGAGGTAACGGGTGGTATCCTTGAACCAGCCGTAGGGCGCGCGGTTGAAGTCATCCAGCAGCTTGCGGCCATCGACCTCGCCACGGGTCTTGAGGTAGTCCAGAAGGGAAACCAGCGCCGGGTGATCGATGCGGATCTTGGTGGCCGCACCGGCCTTGTCCACGATGCCCAGAGGATCGATCCCGGAAGGAATCACGGATAGATCCGGAGCGAGCAGGAGCTTCTCAGCAACGTTGGCGTCCAGGTTCTGGGACGCCTGCTTGTAGGAAGGAAAGACCTCAGCCGCCACATGGTTCAGCTGGCTGTTGCATGCATGACGCAACTCGGTGCCACGGGTGGCGACTGCGGTATTGGTGCCCCGGAAGACGAAGGCCCCCTTGAGGAAGGAGTTCTGCAGAATGGTGTCCAGGTTGCGTTTCAACTGCTCGGCCCGGGTTTTCTGGGCGATGATGAACTGGGAGACCTCCTTTTCCGCTGCCTCGGTGCGGTGCCGGCGATGGATCTCCTCGCAGCGATAGATGCGCGTGATCGTATCCCGGATTTCATGGGAGTCCTCGCCCAACATGAAGAGCACGTAGCGGTTGGAGGGGACCCGCGAGTCGTTAGTTCGATCGGTGATGCGGTTGGCGATCTCGGATGCGGGTGCGAGTTCGAGGTGGAGTTCCACATCCTCCTTGGAGTGGGTGACGGCCACCGGCATGGTGCCGTGCATCAATTTGACCTGCGCTTTGACGTTCTTGGTGTTCTCCAGGCGGGCGGACGGCTCGGGCGAGAAAATCTGGTCGCGGAGGATTTCATTGAGAATGGCCAGACGTTCGCTTTCGGAAGGCACGAGACTTCCCTGGGCGATCAGGATTTGAGCCACGGCTTCGCTCATGAAGCGCAGCGAGCCATCGACCAATTCCAAGGGCAATTCCTTGTCGTCGCACATTTCGTTCGCTGCCTGCTCCACCGCTTCGAAGATGGGAGTGTCCGACGCGGATGAGTGAAGCATCGACGCGACGTTGTGGGCGCTGACCGGGAAGCCTTCCACCAATTGCAGCACCGCCACGGTCTTGGCGATGCGATGATGGATGGAATCCATGCCATAAGCATTTCCGACCTTGGCAACAGCCTCGACCAAGGGACGGTGAGCGCGTTCGATGTCCGAGCGGAGAGTGTCGAAGAAGATGTCCGCGGTGGCAAGGGTGCCGATGGGCAGGTCCGCAAGGTGGGTGATGGATTTCTGCCCCTTCATATCCACCAGCACGTCCTGAATCACCTTGAGGGTAGAGCGCAGGCCGATGCCACCGGTGGAGCGGGCAAGGCTGCGAAGCAATTCCATGAGGATGTTGAAATGCTGCGGCAGGAATGGATAGAGCCGGGCGAACTCCTCTGCATCCAGATGGGTCTGGATGTGTTTGGTGTTTTTGAGTTGGGTGGCGGAATTGATGGCCCCCGAGTGGTCGGTGAAGAGCTTCTTGAGCTTCTGCACCGCCTCGGGGGATTTCTTGAGCAAGCGTCGGTAAGTGATTTCCCGGATGTCGGTGGACTCGATGTCGATGCGCAGGGGCTCGGGGAAGCGGTCCTTGAGTTTGAAGAGCGGCCCGGTCATTGGCAGCGTCTGCTGGGCGGTGGCCACGATCCATGCCTGACCGTTGCCGAAGTTCTTCAGGTTCTCTGCGAGGCCCTGGAGGTTCGTGATGAGGCGGTTGGTGCCTTCGATGAACTGGCCAACCTCGTCGAGGATGAAGATGACGCGGCGATTTCCAGTGCGGCGCTCGATCAGCGCGAGCATCTGCTTGAGGCGCTCATCCTCACCGTAGATGGAATCCACCTTGGTTCGCGAAAACGCGCCGGAGTCCGGCCAGAGTTTCGGATAGAGCTTGGATGCGACCTGGCTGACGATGGCATTGGCGGCGAGAAGATCGTTTTGCAGTTCGTCCCACGTGAATCCGGCGGCTTCGATTCCGGCGAGGAACTGGTCCTTCAAGCCATCGCGCTCCACCATCAACTCAAGCAGGGAGATTTTCTCGTCCTTCGAATAGCCGGCCCATTCCAGCACCTTGTGATAGACGGTGCGGGAAATGCCCTGATTGGCCTCCTCTGCCGATGCGACCGAAGCGAGGTCGATCATGATGACGGTGGCGGGGAAGTTTTTCGCCAGGGTGCCAAGCTGGGAGCGAAGGGCAGCGCTGGGGATTTGATTCTGGAAACAGGTTAGGAACGATTCGCTGCCGACCTTGCGGTTGGGATCGAGCGCGAAGCCGAGGTATTTGGTGAACGAGCTTTTACCCGAACCATAGAAGCCGGAAACCCACACGCCAACCTCATGTCCGCCACCGCCCTTGAACCCCGAATCGAGATTCACCATGAACCGCTCGTAATGCCGGGCCAGGCTGTCCGTCATCTCATATTCGGCGATCTCCTGACGAATGAGTTTTTCGTCATCCGCAGCGTAATTGATGACGGCGACGATGGGCCGGTCAATCGGGCGGGTTTGATCGAAGAGGTCACGTATGATTTTCATGAAGATGGGGATCAGCCGATGTGGATCGAACGGTAGTTGCCGTTTTCCTTGTGGATGCCGAGGAAGCGCAGGCTGTGCGATCCGCCGCGGATGCCCGGGTAGAGCACGACGGTAGGCACACAGAATTTGCCATTGAGCTGCTGCTCGATGCCGCTGATGTGCAGGAAAGGATGCAGGGCTTCGAGGTCGGTGAGAATGAGCAAGCCGCCGGGCTGGTCGCGCAGGGCTTCAAGCTCCGCCAGAATGGCATCGGACACGACACGTTCTTTTTCCAGTTTCGTTGAGAAGGTGCGGCGGAACTGCTGGCGGGGCTCGTCGGACTCCTGCAATCCGGCCTGCCAGGCTCCCCGCAGTTTGTGGTCGCGAAACCACTGGTTCAGGACGGTCGTTAGGGAAAGGACTCGTGGATTGAAACCGTCCAGCTTCAGTTGCGCCAGGATCTGGGGAAGCATGAGTTTCGCCTGAAGGATTTCCTCCGCCGGGAAGACGAGGTAATACACCGGATCAAAGCCCGTTTGCTTCATGGAACTAACACCCCCCTTGAGGTGCTGCCGCAGTTCGTTGAACTTTTCAGTGAGTGAGTGCATCGATGACGTTTTCCATGTCCGGGAATTTCCATTCGATCCGCAACAACTGCCCGGCATTCTGGACCTGTAATCGGTCGCGGGAGGCCTCCTTTTCCAGCAAGGCGATGACATCGGCCGGCATCAATCCAAACAGGAGCCAATCCTTGTGATTCGGGATGTCGCGATCTTCGACACCGTGAAAATGAAGGTCGTGCGCGAGAAACAGCACTGTCTCCGACATGATGACCGGAGGCTTGGCATGCCGGCGGCCGTGGCGATTCTCTCCGATCATCCGAAAGTCCTCCAGGGTGCCTAGCAGGTAGCGGGTGACACGCTCCATCATGCTGTCCGCCCAGCGCGGAACGATCAATCCACAGGCGGCGGCTCTCTCCAGAAAGTCCCGGGTGTCCTCCTTGGTCACCTCGCCGGTTCCAGAAACCGCCTTGCGCCAAAAAACGCCGGTCACGAAATCGTGAAACACCGAATTGTGCCGAGCAGTGTAGATGAAGAGGATCTGATGCAGGGCGCTGCGGTTGACGCCTGTCTCCACCAAATGCTTGAGCCACGAGGCCGGGCGGGCATCATCGACGAGATAGCGTTGGGCGAAGCCACGGCTGACGACATCGGTGATCCGGGTATCGGTGGCACGTCCCAGAGCCCCGGTCTGTTTAACGAGATTCTTGAGGTCCGCCGCGCTCATGCCCGGCTGCCAGAGGGTTAGCAGCTCCATAGTTTCCGAAACCAGTCCCTGGGCTTTGGACAGGTTGGTGGTGTAAAGCGCTGGAGAGGAATCAGTCACGCCCGGCGGGATGCGAAGTAAGGGAAGACGCGCAGGCCCAGCCGGAACCCTGCATGGTAGTGCCTGGCCATTTCGGCTATGCCACGCAGGGCCGTCGCGTCCTCAAGAAGTCCGACTTGGACCGGCCCTTCAGGGCTGTCGATCTCTTCGCCGGCAAGGCGAGCGAGTTCGGCCATCTGGGACTCTCGGTCCATCGGCAGCCTGCACAACATGCCGCCGGCATCTTTGGAAGCAGCCCTCTGAACCAACATTTCCACGTCCGGATCCAGCCGGAAGAGGTGGGTGACACCGGTTCGGCCGATACGCTCGTCATGCAGCGCCTTGGCCGCGATGCAGGTGGCGGAGAAGCCCGCTGACAACGGGGCCTTGGGAAAATTGTAGTCGAGAGATTCGAGACCCGCAGCATCCAGGAACTGGCAGTCCCACCAGCCGGCAAGGTTCCTCTGACCCAGTAGGGCCACGGAAAATCGCAGCAGGATCAATTGTTGGATGACTTCGCTCATGATACGGCGACGGGTTGGAAGCGGCAACTCCAGCTCGTCTTACCGGAATCTAGCGGTTGCCGGAATCAGCCGGCAAGGATTCATCTAAGGAAGGCAGTAGAGGTTTAGGGACTATTTGGGCGTCCCTGCATCTCAATGCGCGGGAAACAGCGAGCCCAAAAAAGTTTGAGACTGGCCTACCCTCTCGTGGAGCTACTCAGGAGGGCCCTATTGGATGCTCCTGTGCTCCCTCGGACGGAAGCGATCGAGGGTCCTGGCTGCGCTCCTGAGAGACTTAGGTGTCACTCTTCTGGATGAGTCTGATCGGCTGCACTTCTCCCTTTGGCGTCGGTGCAGCAGTGGGTGCATTCCCTGTATAGGGTAATGCACCACTGCACCTCGGGTGCAATGCACCAGCAAATGCACCAACCTGCACCTCTGCACCAAGTGGGGGATTCATGGGTTGGCGAGAGTGAGGGTTCCGTCGGTGTTCTTTCGAATTACCCCGTCTGCTCGCCACTTTTTAACTCGGTCCTTCGCTGCCCGTTCCTTGATGTCGAGGCTGTCCATGATGGCCTTCACGAGGTCGGTGTAGCTCATGGTCTCCTCGCCTCCGAACGCACTGTCGGC